>JAIOII010001312.1 GCA_019912685.1 Kofleriaceae bacterium | reverse complement strand
CGTCGCGCTCGCGGCCATGGCGCTGCGCGCCGATGAGCCCTCCGGGCCGCGGCGCTCGCAGGCCGCGTTGATCGACAACGCACCCGATCCCGAGGTCGTCGTCGGACCGCCGCGCCGGGTGACCGACACCGGCGGCGGCTGCGTGTACGCGCCGGTCTTCCTCGACGACGACACGGTCGCGTTCGATCTCACGAAGGCCGACGCCGTCGACGTGTACACGCTCGAGCTCTCCACCGACGCGCTGACGCGCGTCACCGACGCGCCCACGTGGGAGTGGCGCAGCGGCCGCGGCGCCAACCCGGACGAGGTGCTCTACCTCGTCACCGACCTGCAGCAGACCGACCGCAGCTACATCGCTGCCCGCCAACGATCGAGCGGTGTCGAGCGCCGCATCGCCGATGGCAGCGGGGCCGCGATCACCTCCGCCGGAGGCGCGTACTACTACATCCGCACGGACGGCCGAGAGTTGCGCGTGTTGCGCGGCGACGTCGACGACCGCCTGTTGACCTTCCGGGACATCGAGCGGACGCAGTCGCTCGCGGCATCGCCGGACGGGCGGCAGCTCGCGGTCACCGGCCGGATCGCCAGCGCCTCGTACGGCGTGTGCCTCGTCGACATCGATCGTCAGGCCGTGTCGTGTCCGGGGACGGTCGAGATGGCTACCGGCTCGCGCGTCGCGTTCGGCTCGCGCGGCGATCTCTATCTCGCCGGGCTCGACGGCATCTACGTGCGCGTTCGCGAGGGCGCCGAACGACGGATCGTCCCCGGTGTGCGAGCGTTCGGCGGCGTCTCCGTGGCGCCCGGCGGCAAGAGGCTCGTGTACTCCGAGTGCACGGCGTACGGCGCGGTCCGCGAGCTCGGTAGCGAACCGGCGCGATTCCTCAGCGACGAAGATCGGCTCTCCGATCCGGTCGCGGGTCCGGGCGGCCGCGTCGCCTGGATGCGCGGTCGGCGCGAGATCTTCGTCCGCTCCGCCGACGGCAAGGTACGCAACCTGCTCGGTCCCGGGCGCCGAGGCGAGGTCTTCCGTAACCCGGCCTTCGACTTCACGGGCGAGCTGATCGCGTTCGCGCGCAGCGGCGCCACGAAGGGGATCTGGGTCGCCGAGGTGGGCCAGGCAGCGCCCGAGCGGCAGATCACGTACGGCGAGAGCGACTTCCTCCCCGTGTTCCTGCGCGATGGATCGATCGTCTTCACTCGCACGACGGACGACTCCCCCCGCGTGTTCCGCGTCGTACCGGGCCAGGAGCCCGCGCTCGCCTTCGACCGCCCGCGGCAGACGATCGATGTCGACCGCCACAGCGATCGCGTGCTCCTCCGCTCGCCCGACCAGAAGTACCTTTACTGGTGGGACCCCGAGACCGGGATGGAGGCGCCGGGCCCCCCGACGTACGCGCCCGGCACGCAGAACACGCCGGATCTGTCGATCTCACCCGACGGGAAGTGGCTGCTGTACCAGTCGGGTCCGCTCGGTCACGAGCTCTGGCGCACACCGCTCGCGGCGTGGAAACCGGAGCGGATCTTCAAGGCGCCCGACTCGTCCACGCTCGAGACGACGGCGATCACGAACGAGGGCAACGCGCTCGTGATCGAGAAGGTCTGGCACGGTGAGCTCTACGCCGTCGACGTGACCAGCGGGACGCTGTAGTCAACGCCGGTACGCGTCGAGGTCGATGTTGAGCCGGCGCGCCCACTTGTAGATCTGCGACCGGCGCTTGCCCATGGCCGCGGCCACCGACATCACGTTGCCGCGGTGGACGCTGAGCAACGTGACGAGGCCGTCGCGGAGCGTCCGATCCTCGTCGTCGAGCTCCGGCTCGTTCGCCGCGGCCGGCGCCGCCACCGATGACATCGCCGGCGCGGGCGCCCGCGCCGGCGGCCGCGGGCCGTGCTGCACCGAGGCCGGCAGGTGCGCGAGGTCGATCGGCTCGCCTCCCGAGAGCGCGAGGGCGCTCACCAGCGCCTTCTCCAGCTCGCGGATGTTGAGTGGCCAGTCATAGCGATAGAGCGCGCGCCACGCGGCCGGCGTGAGCTGGGTCCCGGCGCCGGCGCCCAGCCGCGCGAGCAGCCGCGGAACCAGGATCCCGAGATCGACGCGGCGCTCGCGCAGCGGCGGAAGCTCGACGACGAGGCCGAAGAGCCGCGCGTAGAGGTCGCGCCGGAACGCGCCCTGATCGACCAGTGCGTCGAGATCGCGCAGGGTCGCGCAACACACCCGCGTGTCGACCTTGATGGGGCGCTCGCCGCCGAGCGGCACGACCTCCTGTTCCTGGAGAACGCGCAGGAAGGCCGCCTGCGAGCCCAGCGGGAGCTCCCCGACCTCGTCGAGGAACAGCGTCCCCTGATCGGCGCTGCGCACGAGCCCCGGCCGGTCGGTGAGCGCGCCGGAGAACGCGCCCCGGCGATGCCCGAACAGCTCGGCCTCGATCAGCGTGGCCGGAAGCGCTCCGCAGTTGATCGCGACCAACGGCCCGCGGCGCCGCGAGAGGTCGTGCAGCGCCCGCGCGATCACCTCCTTGCCCGTCCCGGTCTCGCCGAGCAGGACCACGGCGACCGTCGTCGGCGCGATGCGCACGAGGTCGGCGAACCGCGCCGACAGCTCGGGCACGAACGTCGCGAGCGCGGGCGAGGCAACGCCGAGAGTGTCGGCGTCGACGTCGAGCGCGAACCCCGAACCTGCGGGTGCCCGCATGGTCGCGTGGCGGAGCACGAACAGCGTGTGACCGAGCTCCACCAGCGCGCCGTCGGAGACGAGGGTGGAGCGCGTCAGCGCACCGTCGACGATCACGCCATTCTTCGACGCCGGATCGTCGAGCACCCAGCCGGCGGGGCCACGAACGAGCCGGCCGTGGTCGGTCGACATGCGTCCATCCGGAACCCGGATGTGAAGCACGGTCTGGAGGTCCTCACGCCGGCGCTCCACCGACAGACGTCCGCGTCCGAAGCGAACCTCGTCGACGTCGTCGAGCAGGTGGGCCGCCGAGGGCACGGCGGGATCGTCGGTGAACGCGAGCCGGACGATCATCGCGTGCTCGGTCTCGCCGCCGGCCTCCGGCCGACGGCCCAGAGACACGCTGGTGATCGTCGACTCGCGATCTCCCGCCATACTCGTTCACCATAACACCGCGCCTCCGGCGTTGGCACGCGCGGTGCAGTCGCGCCGCGCCATGCGCTCGATCAAGAACATGGTGTCGATGCTCGCGTTCCTGGCCCTTGCCACCGTCGCCGCCGGTTGCGGCGGGAAGAAGCTCTCTGTCGACGTGACCTGCGATCCGGTCTCGCGAGAGCGGGTCGTCTGCGACGTCAAGCAGACGGCAGGCACCGACGAGGTGGAGGCCTGCTGGGACATCACGGCCGACTGCCCCAACGGCACGGTCGTCACCGGTCCGCGCACCTGTCAGAAGGTGAAGGGCGGCGGCGTCGAGAAGACCTCGATCCCGAGCTCGTCGTTCGAGGGCGTCGAGGACTGTCAGGGCGGCAAGCCGAAGCTCGCGCTCAGCAACCTCACGATCAACGGCAAGAAGGCGAACTGACTGTCGCCGCCGCGCGGCGGCGGCGGCGCGCCGACCATGCGAGCACGCCCAGCGCGAGCGCGAAGGAGGACGCGCCGTCGCCCGGGCTCGCGCTGGGCGTGCT
>JAIOII010001311.1 GCA_019912685.1 Kofleriaceae bacterium | reverse complement strand
GACGCTCCAGCGCGGCGTGCGCCGCCTCGGAGCGACCCGCCGGCCGAGACCGGCATGGTGGCGCCGCGGCCGGCGCGTGCGGATGCACCGGCGCTTCGCCCGGGCGCGTGCCCATCGTCGCGCTGGCGTCCCCTCCCTCGGGCGCCACCGGCGTCGGCCGGCTGCTCGTGTCCGCGGCCGCGACGTAGCCGAGCCCCGGCGCGAGATCGTCGAACGCGCGGGCGTGGGTCTCGAGCTGTTGCTGCAGGTGCGCGATCTGATCTTCGATGCGCGCGCGCATGGCGTCGTCGAGCGGCCGCGACGTCAGCTCCTCGCGCAAGGACGCGATGATCGGCGGCAGCTTCTGCAGCTCGAAGCGCGCCTCGAACGCGCGCGTGTGCGGCGGGATGTGGCCACCGCCGCGCGTCCACGCGTTCACGCGCTCGAGCAGGTTGCGCAGCGAGCCGGTGACGCCCTCGTAACGGCGCAGGGAGGCGAGCGTCGCCTCGTGGTGCATGACCATCGCCAGCGTCGCGTGCGGCCCGACCTCGAGCCGCACGTTCGAGATGCCGCCGAGCGGATGCACGTCGAACGCGACGCGGACGCCGTTGCCCCCGCCTTCCCACGTCCCGACCCGCACGCCGAACACGTCCTGCACGTGCTGGCGGTCGGTGGGGGTGATGACGTCGCCGCCATGCGTCTCGACCCGGCCGGTGAGCGCGGTGCGGGCCTCGGCGACACGGGTCGTGTGCGCCTCGTGGATGCCGTGCAGCGTGCGCATCGCCATGCGCATGAGACCCTGCTGCAGGGCCATCTCGCGGCCAACCGTGGCCCACGCGTCGGTCGCCTCCTGCTGCATGCGCGCGAAGTCGGCGCGCAGCCGAGGCAGCTCGGGATCGCTCGGGTTCGACGCCTCGAGCTCGGTGATGCGCGCGTGCACCTCGGCGGCCTGGCGCACGATGCCCATGCGGATCGACTGCACCTGCTCCTGCGCCTGCGCCGTCATCAACACGATCTCGCCGGCGGTCTCCAGGCCTTCCATGACGTGGTAGGCGCGGCTGCCGATGCGGATGATGCGCGTCGCGCGTCCGACGTATGGGATGAGGTCGATCGCGACCTGTGCGGCGGCGATCGTGACGTCCTGGAGGGTGAGCGCCTCGCGCGCGCCGAGATCGACCACCGTGCCGATGGTGTCGACCGCGTTGTACGCGATGAGGGTCGGAATGATGAACGGGGCGGCCGGCGGGACGAAGAGCGCGACGCACGTGCCCGCGATGTTGATCACCGCCGACACCACCGGGTTGTACGCCACCCGGTGCACCGCCTCCCAGGTCGAATCGCATTCGCCCTCGAAGCCGACGAAGCGACCGGTCGGCTCCCCGGTCGTGTCGTGGAGCAGCTCGATGCGGAACGCCATCCGACCGCGCGGGTAGGCCTTGCACATCTGCGTGAACGTGTACTCGGCGGCGGCGCGGTACGTCGCGTGACGCCCCTCGTCGCCGTCGAAGCGGCTGTTGCGCGCGTCGAAGGCCTGCGTCATGTCGTGGATGGCGACCATCCACCCGGCCTCGTCGTGGTGAGCGGTCGCGACCACGCGCAGGCCCGTCGAGGTCGCGCCTTCGGCGCGCGAGAGGTACGCGCCCTCCGCCGTCACCGTGCGCCAGCCCCTGCTCAGCTCGCTGGTGATGCGCGTGCGCGCCTCGTTCAGGGAGGTCAGGTACGCGCTGGCCCACGCGACGCCGTTGGCGTCGAGGCGCCCCGAGTCGCGCATGCTCGTGACCTGCGTGATGCGGCGATCGATCGCGTCGAGGCTCCCCGGCACCGGCATGTCCGGATCGCACTCGATCGGCATGTTGCCTTCGTAGATGCGACCCTCGCTGTCGACATCGCCGGCGCTCGTGCCGAGGAGATCGCGGCGCTCGCCGTCGCCTTCGTCCACGTCTCCCCACGCGCCCGGGGTGAACGAGCGGTCCTGGATCTCGGCGAAGCGCTCGTTCTCGGTGCGGACCTCGCAGAAGATCGTGAAGTGGTTGGGCAGGTAGTTGTCGAGGCTGACGACCGCGTTGATCTCGTACGTGCCGACCTCGGTGAACGCGTGCGTGAAGCGCTCCGGTTCCTCGAGCATGTGGCGATGCTGCGTGCCGCCGCGCACGAGGACCGGCGCGCTCGTCTCGCGCGCGTTCGTGCGCCGCACGACCCACTGCACGCGGACCCACGGCACCGTCATCATGAGCGGCGGGGTGTCGCGGCTGGTCACGTCGACCGAGAACGCCGCCTCCTTGTTGGTGTGGAGGAGGTCGGTGTGGTTGACGATGCGGCCCTGGACCGGGATGGGGAAGAACGGGCGCTCGGCCGGCTCGGTGCCCGGCGTGATGCCGAGGCGCTCGTACTCGGCGCGCATGTCGACCGACTGCATGATCGCGCGCAGCTGCGCCGCCATGTCGCCCTCGGGCGGCGACGAGCCGGGCGTGGGGTTGCGCAGCGCCTCGATGATGCGCGCGCGCTCGGGGTGCTCGTCGATCTCGTGCATCACGCGCACGAGCGCGGGCGTGATGCGCGCCCTGCCTTCGCCGGGCGGGCGGCCCGCGAAGATCTCCTCGAGCATGCGGCGGACGAAGTGCTGCTCCTCGTCGGGGATCGACGGGTCCGTCATCTCGCCGGCGGGCGCGCCGTCGTCGGTCGCGACCGCGCCTTCCCCGGCCATCCGGCGTTCGAACGCGATCCAGGCGCCCTCGCCGAACACGCGCAGCAGCTCGGCGCGCGGCAGCGGGTGGTAGAGGTTGGCGACGCCCGTGATGCGGACGTTGCCCAGGTTGCCGCTCGCGAGCACGTCCTCGCGCACACCGGGCAGGAGCGTGGCGCCGACGCGCGACTCGAGGCGGTCGAGCGCCTCGCCGGCGAGCTCGCGCGACATCGGCGC
>JAIOII010001310.1 GCA_019912685.1 Kofleriaceae bacterium | reverse complement strand
GCGTCGGGCGCGGTCACGGGCGGCGCCGGCGAGCGGGGACAGGCGCCGAGGGTGGTGACGGCGGCGGCGAGGGCGGCCGCGAGGGCGCGGGTCGGTACGAGCAAGGACGACATGCTCGAACCTACGGCCGACGCGCGCGTTCTGTTTGTACGGAACGCGTCAGAGATCGACGCGCACGCCCAGGAGCGCCAGGAGCGGCGCCTGGAACCGGCTCGGCGCGCCGTAGCGGCGGCTGTGGCGCGCCGGGTCGCTCTCGACGACGTTGTCCTTCACGAAGACGAGGTCGCTCGCGTCGCCGCCGTCGATCGGCAGGAGATCGTCGAGCACGTAGACCTCGTCGACCGCGGCGGTGCCTCGCCGGTTGAAGAGGTTGAACACGTCGAGCGAGAAGGTCAGCCGCCCGCGCCGCGCGGCAACAGGAACGACTGGCCCGCGATCGTGCGGATGCTCCGCGGGCGGCCCGACGCGGCGACCGCTCGCACGCCGAGATCGAGGTCCATGCCGAAGCGTCGCCCGCGACCGGCGAGCTCGGCGAAGAAGCGGTGCGGCTGGTCGTTCGGCAAGGGCCCGGTCGCGTTGATCGGCGGGCGATCGAAGAGCGACGAGAGGTAGAGCCCGAAGCCGTCCACCGGATCGTACGGCCCCGGCCAGTTGCCGCGCAGCCGCGACCACGCGTAGCCGAAGCGCACGTGCACGACGGCGCTCGGCGCGTTCTCGAACGACGCGCCGAGCTCGGTGAAGTCGCGCGTCGCCGGCGCGGTCCCCGGCTCGGCGCCGACGACGGCGAGCGTCCCGCCGGTGTCCTCGAGCGTGCGGCCGAGGCGGCGATGACGCGCGTGCACGCCAACGCGGGCGACGTCGGCCGCGCCGAGCTCGAGCCCCGCGAGCGTCTCGTCGACGCGCACGCCGCGCAGCGCGTCGGCGATCGGCACGGCGCCGCTCGACGACACGGCATGGGTGAGGGTCCCCGGGAAGTTGACCTGCTGGTAGATCGTCGGTCCGGCGAAGACGCGCTCGCCCGTGCCCGCCGGCAGCATCGCCGCGTAGCGTCCCCAGCCGGCGTAGAGGCGCGACCGCCCGCGCCCGAGCACGTCCCACGACGCGCCGAGGCGCGGCAGGACGTCCCGCACCTTCACCGACTCGCCGATCTGGCTCGACTCGGCGCGCAGCCCGAAGTCGACGGCGACGCCCTCGCCGGGGCGCCACGTGTCCGCGATCCACGCGGCGAGCCCGCGCGTGCGGATCGTGCGTTCGTGCTCGTCGAGCCAGCGGCAGGACACGTCGTCGCCGCAGCTGTCGTCGAAGCCGGCGCCGCTGCCGATCTGGACGAGTCGGTAGTCGACGAGCAGCTCCTCGGCGAGCTGCCGGCGCAGGTAGCCGCCGGTGTAGCGCGTGCGCAGGACGACGCGCGCGTCCTCGCCGCTCGCGCCGAGCGCGATCGCGTGCGTCCCGATCGTGTGCTCGACCTCGCCGAGCAGGCCGGGGCGATCCTGGATGACGTCGAAGAGCTGGCCGGCGCCGCCGACGTGGTAGTAGCCCGTCGGGAACGGGCAGTTGAGGAAGCCGGGGTACGGATCGTCGGCGGTCTCGTCCTGGCAGCCGGCGCGCACGGCGTTGTCGCCGGCGGAGCGCGCCGCGTCGGGCGGCGGGAAGTACGCGAGCCCGACGTC
>JAIOII010001309.1 GCA_019912685.1 Kofleriaceae bacterium | reverse complement strand
CCTCGAGCTGGAGCTCGGCGTCGATGACGAGATCGCTCGACGACGGCGAGCTCTGGTGCACCTCGATCGCGAGCACGTTCGTCCCCGCGACGAGGAGCGCGCGCGCGTCGTCCCAGTCGAACGTCGTGTACGCGTTCCCGGCCTCGTGGCCGCTCGACAGGGTCGTCGCCGTGACCGTGCCGCTCGGCATCGCCGCGCGCCCGATCTCGGTGCCGTTCAGGTAGGCGACGAAGCCGTCGTCGTACATGACCTTGCCGATCACGCCGAGCACCGCGCCCGGATCGCTGACCGAGAACGCCTTCCGGACGTACGTCGTGATGTGCTTCTGCGACGAGCTCGACCCGTACGACACGGTCGTCTCGACGTACGACTCCCCGTAGCCGAGCGGGCCCTCACCCTGCGCCCAGCCCGCGTCGTCGAAGCTGCGCGCCCGCCACGACGTGCCGAGGGCGCCGCCATCCCAGTACCGCCACGTCGACCCGCGCGGGATCGCGACCACGACGTTCGCCGGCGGCAGGCCCGCCGTCCCGGTGCCGTCGCAGTAGTCGGTGGGCAACGGCGTCACCGCGCCGGCGCCGCCCGAGCGCCCCGGCGACGGCGAGCAGCCGACGCCCGCGGCGTCGAGCGGGATGCACCTGCTGGTGCCCGGCGACACCGTGACCATGCCGATGACGTCGCCGCCGTACGACTCGCCATCGCTCGCCCGCACGCCCGTGACCGGGAAGGTCACCGTGCGCCCCGCGTCGATCACCAGGGCACGCCCGCGATACAAGGTCGCGCGCACGCCGGCGCCCTCGAAGTTGATGCGCCGCGCGAAGCGCTCGCCGTTCTCGCGCATGTCGGGCGTGCGCATCGGCACCCGCAACCGGCGCCAGACCTTGGCGACGGCCGTGTCGACCATGTCACCGAGAATGGAGTGCTCGCCGTCGTACGCGCGCAGGTTCGAGTGGTGGAACATCCACGGATCGGCGTCGCCGCGCATCATGTAGTGCAGGAGCGTCTCGCTGCGGTGATCGAGGACCTCGTCGTAGGTCGCGTCGGTGCCGCGGCTGTCGTTGTAGTACGCGACCCACTGCGACGGCGTCGATCCGTGATAGGGGACCCCCGAGGGCCGCCGCGGCACGAGCAGCATCGACGGCTGCAGCCGGTTGTAGAAGGCCAGGTTCGGCGACGGGTTGTCACAGCCGTCCTTCGACGTGTCGGTCACCGCGTAGCGGATGCCGGCCTCGACCGCGGCCTGCATCACCTCCGGGTTGACGAGCCCCGAGATGTTGGGCGGGACGAAGCTCAGGGGATCGAAGCGATCGAGCGGGAGCTCCTCGGCGACGCGGATGTTCTCGGTGAACTCGTACACCGCTGTCTCGTAGTCGGCCGCGTCGAGGTGGTGGTGGTCGTACGTGTGCGTCACCCAGTCGTACTCGTGGCTGGTGGCGCGGAGCTCCTCGGTGAGCGGGTCGCCGTCGGTCGCGCGCACGCCGTTGAACGCCATCGTGAGCTGGAAGCCGGGCGTGCTCGGCTGCGTGCGCCGCCACTCGATCCAGTCGAGCACCGCGCGCATGTGGTCGTCGGTCAAGCGGTACCTGCCGCCGGTGTAGAGGTCGCCGGCGAGGAAGATGTCGTCGACCTGGAGACCCATGTCGATGCGACGCTCGCCGAGCCAGGTGCCGTACGTGACCCAGTTGAGGACACCGTGCAGGAACTGCTGGGAGTGGAGGTAGTCCGGGTCCTGTCGCGACAGCAAGAGCAGCGTCTCGCGGCCGTCGCTGCCGGTGTGGATCGCGGCGAGCGCGTTGCCGCTGTCATCGGTGAGGAGCGGCGCGAGGGCCGAGCTCGCCGGCCGCGCGAGGTACACGGAGCCGCCGGCGATCTCCTGATCGAGGTCACAGCTCACGTCGCGGAACACCGCGCGTCCCGCCGTCGTGCACCGCACCTCGAGCGGCGTCGAGCTCGTGCTCCGGGTCGAGTAGCTACCCCAGCCCATCGCCGGATCGGCGTTCGCCGCGAGCACCGCGCGCCGGACGGCGAAGTCGTGCTCGTAGGTGGCGAGCACGGCCCACTCGGTCGAGGACAGCTGGGAGCCGAGCGAGTTGCTCGCCAGGATCACACCCTGGTAGGCGCCGCCGCCCGCGCTCGTGCGCAGGCGTGACGAGGTCAACGACGGCTCGTCGCTCGCGACGAACACGTCGAACGGCACGCCGCGATGTTGCAGCACGCTCTCGATCGCCTCGAGCTCGGGCTCGTCGCCGTCGCCGGAGAGGACGAGGAGCCTGGCCTCCACGGGAAGCGTGGGGTCGCCCGCCGCGATCGTGGAGGTCGGACGATCACGGTCGGCGACGGAGAGATCGGCGACCGGACCGTGCTCCGGCGCGGTGATCTCGACAGGTTCGACGACGTCATGAACGCACGCCGCGTGCTCCTGCGGCGGCAACGCGGACGACGGAGGTGACGGCGACGACGGATCCTGACAGGCGGCGACGAAGGTGGGGATGACGAGCAGCGATGCGGCGCGGCGTGAGAGCGGCATTGCGTCGTCGCTCTGCAACGAGTCAGCCACGTCTGCATCCGGTCGCTACATCGCGAACGCGACACGAGTTCAGGTCCGCGTCACGTCCCCCTACCGGGCCGCTACCCGTGCGCGGCGATCACGATTGGGCGAATGCGCGCGAGCGCGGACGGCGGCAGTCGCACTGGCCGCGTCGTGAGCGCATGACATCGACACTCCACGCGCCATGCCGGGTCGCTAGACTTCGAGATGCCGCCATCTCGAGCTCCCGGCAGGGTCTGCGTGCGCGGGGCGCGCCAGAACAACCTCAAGGGAGTCGACGTCGACATCCCGCGCGACGCCCTCGTCGTGTTCACGGGAGTGTCGGGCTCCGGCAAGTCGTCCCTCGCGTTCGGAACCCTCTACGCCGAGGCGCAGCGGCGGTACCTGGAGTCGGTGAACCCGTACGCGCGGCGCCTCTTCCACCAGCTCGAGCCACCGGAGGTGGACTCGATCGAAGGGCTACCGCCCGCGGTGGCGCTGCAGCAGCAACGCGGCACCCCGACGACGCGCTCCTCGGTGGGAAGCGTCACGACGCTCTCGCCGCTCCTCCGCCTGCTCTACTCGCGCGCGGGGACCTACGCGCCCGGGCAGCCGATGCTCTACGCGGAGTCGTTCTCGGCCAACACGCCGGAGGGCGCCTGCCCGACCTGCCACGGCCTCGGGCGCATCTACGACGCGACCGAGGCCTCGATGGTCCCCGACCAGGCGAAGTCGATCCGCGAGCGCGCGATCGCCGCCTGGCCCCCGGCGTGGCACGGCCAGAACCTGCGCGACATCGTCACCACGCTCGGCTACGACGTCGACAGGCCGTGGCGCGAGCTCACCCGCAAGCAGCGTGACTGGCTGCTGTTCACGGACGAGCAGCCGGTCGTGCCGGTGTACGCCGGCTTCGACCGCGACGAGGTCAAGCGAGCGCTGCGCCGCAAGGAGGAGCCGAGCTACATGGGCACGTTCACGAGCGCGCGCAAGTACGTGCTCGAGACCTTCGCCAGGACGGAATCGGCCGCGATGAAGAAGCGAGTCGCGCAGTTCCTGGTCAGCGTCGACTGCCCCCTGTGCAAGGGCAAGCGCCTGCGCCGCGAGGCGCTCGCGGTGACGTTCGCCGGGCTCGACATCACCGAGCTGTCGCGGCTGCCGCTCGAGCAGGTCGCGGAGCTGATCGCTCCCTACGCGCGCGGCGCGGCGCGCGGGCACCAGGCGATGGCGGCGGCGCACCCCGAGAAGGCGATCGTGATCGAGCGCATCGCCCAGGATCTCGCGTCCCGGCTCGACGTCGTGCTCGACCTCGGCCTCGGCTACCTCACGCTCGAGCGCAGCACCCCGACGCTCTCCCCCGGCGAGCTGCAACGGCTCCGGCTCGCGACGCAGGTGCGGTCCAACCTGTTCGGCGTCGTCTACGTCCTCGACGAGCCATCGGCGGGACTCCATCCCGCCGACACCGAGGCGCTCCTCCGCGCGCTCGACGGGCTCAAGGCCGCCGGCAACTCGCTGTTCGTGATCGAGCACGAGCTCGAGGTCATGCGGCATGCCGACTGGATCGTCGATGTCGGTCCCGACGCCGGCGGACAGGGCGGCGAGATCCTCTACAGCGGACCGGCGCAGGGCTTGCGCGCGATCGGGCGGTCGCGGACGCGGCCCTACCTCTTCGGCGAGCACCAGGCGCCGGTCTCGCGCGCTCGCGCGCCGCAGGCATGGCTCGCGCTGCGCGGCGTGACGCGCCACAACCTCGACGCCCTCGATGTCGACTTCCCGGTCGGCGTGCTGACGACGGTCACCGGGGTCTCGGGCTCGGGCAAGTCGAGCCTGGTGAGCCAGGCGCTCGTCGAGCTCGTCGCGGGCGCGCTCGGGCACGCGCTCGACGCCGACGATGCCGCCGAGGACGTGCAGGGCGCCGCGCTCGAGCGCAACGCCCCCTCCACGTTGACCGGACGCATCGCCGGCGGCATGGATCACGTCGCGCGCCTCGTGCGCGTCGATCAGAAGCCGATCGGGCGCACGCCGCGCTCGAACCTCGCGACGTACACCGGGCTCTTCGATCACGTGCGCCGCCTGTTCGCGGCGACGCCGCTCGCGCGCAGGCGCCGCTACGACGCCGGGCGCTTCTCCTTCAACGTGGGGAAGGGGCGCTGCGATCACTGCGCCGGCGAGGGCTCGGTGTTCGTCGAGCTCCTGTTCTTGCCCGGCGTGTACGCCCCCTGCCCCACGTGTCACGGCGCCCGGTACAACGCGAAGACCCTCGACGTTCGCTACCGCGACCAGAACATCGCCGACGTGCTCGCGATGTCGGTCGATCAGGCCGCCGCGTTCTTCGGCGGCGCGGAGCCGGCGCTCGCGCGCGCCCTCGAGGTGCTGCGTGCCGTCGGGCTCGGTTACCTCCGGCTCGGCCAGCCGGCGACCGAGCTTTCCGGAGGCGAGGCGCAGCGCATCAAGCTCGCGACGGAGCTCCAGCGCGCCGCCCGGGCGCATACGCTCTACGTGCTCGACGAGCCCACGACGGGCTTACACCCCTGGGACGTCGAGAAGCTGATCACGCAGCTGCAGGGCCTCGTCGACGCGGGGAACACGGTCGTCGTCGTCGAGCACGACCTCCACGTCGTCGCGGCGAGCGACTGGGTGATCGACATCGGACCCGGCGCCGGCGATCGCGGCGGCAAGGTGGTGACGAGCGGCCCACCGCGCGAGGTCGCCCGCTCGCCGCAGAGCCGCACCGCTCCGTACCTCGCCCGCTACATGTCCGAGGCTAGACTTCCGCATGCAGGCCCGAGCGCTCTTCCGCGAGCTGTGGCGGGAATGGGAGGCTGACCGGCTCACCGACGTCGCCGCGATGATGACGTACTACGCCATCTTCGCGATGTTCCCCATGCTCGTCTTCGTCGTCACGATCGCGCTGATCGTGGTGCCGGCGGAGTGGATCGGCGTCGGCGTCGACATGATGGTGGCGACGGTGCCGGCGGAGGTCGGCACGCTCCTCCGCGATCAGGTCGGCCGCATGCAGAGCGCGGCCGGCGCGGGCTTCGCGATCGGTAGCGCGTTGCTCGCGCTCTGGGGCGCCTCGCGCGGCGCCGCGGCGCTCATCGTCGCGCTCGACGACGTCTTCGAGAAGAAGGAGACGCGGTCGTGGTGGCGGCGCCAGGCGACGGCGATCGCCACGACGCTGGCGGTGGCGCTCCTGCTCGTCGCCGCCATGGCGCTGCTCACCCTCGGCCCGGCCGCCGGGCACGCGGTCGCCGACCGGGTCGGCTGGGGCTCCGGCTTCGAGCTCGTGTGGGGCGTGTCGCGCTGGCTGCTCGCCGCGTTCCTCGTGATGCTGACGTGGGCGATCCTCTACAAGTGGCTGCCCGACACCGACGCGCCGTTCCGTATCTTCACGCCCGGCGCGATCGTCGGCGTGATCCTCTGGTTCCTCGTCACGCAGGGGTTCGGCTTCTACCTCGATCGCTTCGCGTCGTACGAGAAGACGTACGGCTCGATCGCGTCGGTGATCGTCTTCCTCTTCTGGATCTGGCTCTCGAACCTCGCGCTCCTCATCGGCGCCGAGATCAACGACGTCCTCGCCGAGCTGCGGAAACACGACAGCCCGGCGGCGGCCAAGCTCGCCCGGCGCGAGAAGGCTCCCGACGAGAAGCCGATCTCGCCCGAGCGCTGACCGGCGCCGCACGTGCGGAGGGGCTACACCGTGGCGCGGCCCACCGCACGAGATCGGCCGCGCATGGCGAAGGGCGAAAGGATGTCGCGGCGCGCGGTGATGGCACATGGTTTGTATTCAAGCGATGACATGCGGTCGCTGCTGATGGTGCCCATCATCCTCGTGATCGGGATCGCTCTCGGCGGTCAGATCTCGCTCGTCTGGACGCTCGGCGCGGCGCTCCTGGCGCCTGTCGTGTTCCACGCCGCCACGCTGGGTAGGCCCGGATACCGACGGTGGCTCGAAGACCGGCGACGGCACGAGCTGGAGCGCGGCAACCGCCAGCGCCGCCAGCACACGCTGGAGTCGGCCGGCGTGCTCACCGACACGCTCGTCGAGCTCACGGCGCTCGTGCAGGCGGTCGAGCTGAACGACGAGGTCGCCGCCGCGCGCTACGAGCTCGACGGGTTGCTCGATCACTACGTCGAGGTGGCCGTGGCGCTGAAGCGGTACGAGCGGCTCATCGCCGCCAACGGCCGCGACGAGCTCGTGACCGACATCATGCTTTACCAGGACGATCCGAGCGCCGCCGCGCGCGTCCGCATCCTCGAGCACCGCCTGCGCTGCCACGATCAGTGCGTCACGGCGGCGAAGAAGCTGCGCGCCCAGTCGGATGCGATCATCGAGCTGCTCCGCCTCATCGCGCAGCGCTCGGCGATGCCCGAGCTGCCCGACCGCGACCACGACGCGATCGAGCGCCGCCTCGCCGACCTCGAGACCACGGAGGCGGCGCTGGGCGAGCTCACGGCCGCGGCGCTGGCCGATCTGCCGCCGATGCCGAAGAAGCTCGCGGCGTGACGCGCGTCGCGAACCGGGCGCAAGCCGACGCGGGCCGTTCGAGGCCCGCGTCGGCGTTTCGGCCGGAGGCGTGTGCTGGCCGCCGGCCGTGTGCTAGCCGCCATGTGCTAGCCGCCGCGTGCTAGCGGCCGTGCGGGCCGAACGGATCGATCGTCGCGTTGGGATCGATCCGGGTCGGGCGCGCGCGGCGCTTCGCGGGCTGCGCGCCGGACTTCTTGCCCACCGCGCGCGAGGACGTGGCGCGCGACGGCGACGCCTTCGTGCGCGTGGTCGGCTGCGCTGCGCTCTGCGCCGCCGGCGTCACGGTCGTGCCCGCCGCCGGCGTGATGCTCGCGGGCGTGTCG
>JAIOII010001308.1 GCA_019912685.1 Kofleriaceae bacterium | reverse complement strand
CGCTCCTGGCGCGCGGCGCGGACGGGCTCGCCGCCACCGCCCGGGAGGTCGAGGCGCTCGGCGGACGTGCGCTTCCGATCGCGACCGACGTCGCGGTGCCGGGTCAGGTCTTCGCCGCCGCCGAGCAGATCGAGCGCGAGCTCGGGCCGATCGACATCTGGATCAACAACGCGATGACGACGGTGTACGGGCCGGTCGAGCGGCTCACGCCCGAGGAGTTCCGCCGCGTCACCGACGTGACCTACCACGGCTACGTGTGGGGCACGCAGGCGGCCTTGCGCGCGATGCGGCCGCGCCGGCGCGGCACGATCGTGCAGGTCGGGTCGGCGCTCGCGCATCGCGCGATCCCGCTGCAGGCCGCGTACTGCGGCGCGAAGCACGCGATCGTCGGCTTCACCGACGCGCTGCGCAGCGAGCTCCTGCACGACGGCGTGCCCATCGCGCTGACGATGGTGCAGCTCCCCGCCGTCAACACGCCGCAGTTCGACTGGTGCTGCAACAAGATGGGCCACGCCGCGCAGCCGGTGCCGCCGATCTTCCAGCCCGAGATCGCCGCCGACGCGATCCACTTCGCGGCGCACCATCCGCGGCGCGAGGTCTGGGTCGGCGCACCGACGGTCAAGGCGATCCTCGGGCACAAGGTCATCCCCGGCGTGCTCGATCACTACCTCGCCGATCGCGGGTACGACGGGCAGCTCTCGGATCGACCGATGCCGCGCGGCCGCGCGAACCTCTTCGCGCCGGTGCCCGGCGATCACGGCGCCCACGGCTCCTTCGACACCGACGCCCGCGCCATCGCGCCCGTGACCCGCGGCGCCGCGCGCCTCGGCGCGGCCGGCATCAAGGCCGTGCTGCTCGCGCTCGTCGTCGTCGGCGCCGTCGCCGCCCTCCGCGCCCGTCAGGCGTTCGCCTGACGCGCCCAGAGTCGGCGCGTCGCCGCGATCACGACGCCGACGGCGAGCGTGGCCGTGCCCACGACGAGCGCGCGCCGATCGAGCGCGGTCACGAGCGCGAGCGAAACGAGGATCGCGATCGCGGTCGGGATGGGGACCGGGCCCACGGCCCAGGGGACGGCGAACGGACGCGGCGTGTGCGGCTCGCGCACGCGCAGGACGACGAGCGCGACGTCGACGGCGATGAACGCGACGAGCGCGCCGAACGACGAGACGCTGGCGATCGCCGCGACTCCCCCGAGCGGCAGGAGCGCGAGCGCGAGTCCGAGGAGGAGGAGCGACGCGAGCCACGGCGTCTGCCGGGTCCTTGCGAGGGTGGCGAGCCGTGCGGGCAGCGCGCCGTCGCGGGCCATGGCGAAGACCATGCGGCTCTTCGAGACCAGCGTGATGAGGCCCGTGTTCGCGGTCGCGAAGAGCGCGATCGCGCCCAGCACGCGAGCGGTGACCGGCGCCCGCTCGCTCACCGCCGCGACGAGCGGCGCGTCCTCGGCGGCGAGCTGCTCGGCCGGCAGGAGCGCGATGACGGCGATCGCGACCGCGACGTAGAGCACGGTCGTGATCGCGACGCTCGCGAGGAGCACGCGCGGGATCGTGCGCGTCGGGTCCCGGGTCTCTTCCGCCAGGTTCGCGACCTCCTCGAAGCCGAGGAACGCGAAGAAGACGAGCGCCGCGCCGCCGATGATGCCGGGGTGCAGGTGGGTCGCGAGCCGGTCGAGGCCACCCGGGTGCAGCACGGCGACGGTGACGACCAGCACCAGGCCACCGATCTCGACGAGCGTGAAGACGACGTTCACCACCGCCGACTCGCGGATCCCGGCCATGCTGATGCCGGTGAGCACGACGAGCAGCGCCGCGGCGACGAGGGCCGTCGGCAGCGCGACGTAGACCTGCAGGTAGTTCGCGAAGGCCGACGTCACCGTCGCCGCCGTCGCGACCCCGGACAGCACGATCGCGGTGCCGATGATGGTGGGCAGCCAGCGGCGCCGCGGAAAGGCCGCGCGCAGGTAGACGTACTCGGCGCCGGCGCGGGGGTGCATCGCGACGAGCTCGGCATACGACAGCCCCGAGAGCGCGGCCGCCACGGCGCCGACCATGAAGCTGAGCCAGAGCTCGTCGCCCGCCTTGCCCGCCGCCGCGCCGATGACGGAGTAGATCCCCGCCCCGACGATCATCCCGACGCCGTAGAAGGTCGCGAGGACGGGGCCGAGGCCGCGGCGCAACGACATCGCGCTCAGCTGACGTGCTTGGACTTCCGTCGCGCGCCGAGCGCGGCGAAGCGCTCGAGGAGGCGCAGGCCGACGTCCGGGAACGGCCGCAGCGCGTGCACCAGGGCGGCGCGCGCCTGCGGCAGGATGCGCACGAGGCGGTGCTGATCGAGCTCGGCGATGACGGCCGCCGCGACCTGATCGGCGGTGAGCATCTTGCCGGCCGAGAAGAGGACGTCGCTCGCGGTGTGATGCGCGACGTTCTTCACCATGTCGGTCTCGACCGCGTCGGGGCAGATCGCGGCGACCTTGATCGGGATCCGGGCGCGCCGCAGGTCACCCTCGAGCGCGAGCGAGTAGCCGAGGACGGCGTGCTTGGTCGCGCCGTAGACCGCGAACCCCGGGGCGGGGACGATCGACGACAGCGACGCGATGTTGATCAGGTGACCGCCCTGCCGCATCACGCCCACTGCGGTCTGCGATCCCCAGATGACGCCGAGGAGGTTGACGTCGACCATGCGGCGGATCTCGGCCTCGGTCGTCTCCCAGCCGGGGCCGACGTGGAGGATGCCGGCGTTGTTGACCCAGACCTCGACGGTGCCGCGCGCGGCGGCGGCGGCGGCGATCGCGGCGTGGCTCGCGCGATCGCGGACGTCCTGCGCCATCGCCCACGCGCCCTTGCCGATGACGCCGGCGGCGACCTCCGCGCCGGCCACGTCGACGTCGGTGAGGAGCACCTGGTAGCCGCGCCCGGCGAGCGCGGCGGCGATGGTTCGGCCGAGCCCGCGGGCGGCTCCGGTCACGACGGCGATGGCTGGCATCGCCTCAGAGTATGATCGTTCCGCACGCGAAGGTCGCCTGCAGCGTGCAGTTCCCGGTCTTGAGCGCGTCGCACGCGCCGCCGAGGACGCGGATCGTGTTGTTGTCGACCATCTCCCACTCGCTGCCGAAGTCGAGCGTGCCGGCGGCGGAGCAGCTGCCGCCGCTCAGGTCGACCGAGCCCTCGTCGGCGCGGTTGACGTCGACCTGGCCCGACAGATCGAACTCGCACGACAGGATGCCGGTGATGATCGACGACAGCGCCGCCGACAGCTCGGCCGGGTTGTTCGCGGTGTAGAACGGCGCGGTGCCGGTGGCCGGCGGCATGCCGGCGCCCGCGTTGGCGACCGCCTGCAGGTGGTCCTCGCCGGTGTCGCTGCCGACCGAGAGCACGACGGTGCGGATGCCGGCGGCGTACGCGGCGGCCGCGGCGTCGACGGAGAGCTGGCGCGACTGCGCGTCGTGCGCGTCGGGGTCGGCGCAGCGATCGGGCTCGCCGTCGGTGGCGAGCAGGATCACGGGGACCGAGCTCGCGGCCGGCGGGTTCTGCTGGAAGTCCTCGATGACCTTCCGGATCGACTCACCGGTGGGCGTGTCGCTCGCGGGCCCGTTGCCGTTCAGGAGCTGCGTGATCGCGGTCCCGTTGTTCAGCGCGCGCATCGGCGTCTTGGTGATGCGCGGGCACACCGGGTCCGAGCCCTGCGCGTAGGTGTAGAGGCTCGCGCCGAAGACGACCTGGTCCTGGAGCGTCGTGATGACGCCCTGGTTGCCGATGAGCGCCTGCTTGACGGCGTTCCAGCGATCGGTGCCGCCGAAGCTCGCGGTCATCGAGCCGCTCTGATCGATGAGGAGCTGCACGGTCGGGATGCGCGGCATCGGCGACACCGTCACCGACGGGCACTCGTTGCCGTCGGTGCCCGAGGTGTCGTCGAAGCAGTGGCCGCTCGAGTCGCAGCTCTGGCCGGGGCCGCAGCCGGCGCCGCCCTGCTCGCACTCGGCGGTGCAGGTCTGGTCGGGGCCGCAGTGGAAGCCGCTCGGGCAGTTCGCGTCGACCGTGCAGGGGAGCCCGCAGGCGGGGTCGGGAATCCCCTGCTCGCACGGGCCGAGCCCACCCGTGTTGGTCCCACCGCACGCCGCAAGGAAGGCAAAGGTCGCAAGCGCAAGCCGCATCATGATGCAGGCTGCGAGTGCAACGACCGATCCACGCCGCGCGCGACCGCTCGCCCGCGGAACCGGGGTCGTTCGACCCAGGCCGCTGAGGTGCGCGCACCTGAGCCCGGGGGGAACTCCCCACCCCACAACCCCCGTTCGCTGGGGTCGGTCAGCCCTCTTTCTTGAGGGCGGCCCGGTAGGTCATGAACATCGACACCGCGACGAGCGCGAGGCCGGGCCAGATGAAGTGGGCGTACTCGCCGTCGAGCAGCACGATGTTCCACTTGAGCGCCGCGAGCCCGGCGAGCACGACGCCCATGAGCGCCTCGCCGGTGATGAGGCCCGCCGCGAAGAGGAGGCCCTGGCGCTCGACCTGGTCCTTGCGCTCCGGGCTCGGGTTCGGGCCCATCGCGCGCGTGACGGCCCACGCGATGAGGCCGCCGAAGAGGATCGGCGTCGAGAGGTCGAACGGCAGGTAGACGCCGACCGCGAACGCCATGACCGGCGTGCGGAACGGCCAGTTCAGCCTCTCCGCGACGTTGTCGAGGATGATGACGAGCACGGCGATCACGGCGCCGATGCCGATGTAGAGCTTGGGGAGGCCGCCGAGGAACACCCCCTTCGACACCGACGCCATGAGGTTGGCCTGCGGCGCCTGGAGCCCCTCCGCGCTGCCGATCGCGTGCGGCTCGTTGAGCAGGTTGAGGATCGGCGCCATCAGCGACGCGGCGACGACGACGCCGACGATCTGCATCGTCTGCTGCTTCCACGGCGTCGAGCCGACGAGCTGGCCGCACTTGAGATCCTGCACGTTGTCGGCGCCGATCGAGGCGGCGCAGCACACGACGCCGCCGATGAGGATCGCGGCGACCGGGCCGGCCGTCTTGTCGATGCCCATCGCGAGGAGGAGCAGCGCCGACGTGAGGATGGTGGCGATCGTGATGCCCGAGACCGGGTTGTTCGACGAGCCGACGAGGCCGGCCATGTACGACGCCACCGCGGCGAAGAGGAAGCCGGCGATGAGCATGAGGACGGCCATGACCGCGCTCACCCAGATCTCGCCGACAAAGTGGTTGAAGATGAAGAACAGCGGGACGACCGACGCGACGATGAGGATCATCACGATGTTCATCGGCATGTCGTGCTCGGTGCGCACGATCGCGGCGGAGCCGCCGGCCTTCACGCGCTTGTACGCGTCCATGCCGGCCTTCACGCCGGAGAGGAGCGAGCGGCGCAGCTTGAAGAGCGCGTAGAAGCCGCCGACGAGCATCGCGCCGACGCCGAGGTAGCGGGTGACGGCGCCGTGGATCGTGTCGGCGGCGTCGAGCGCGCCGAGCGGTTGGCCCTCGTTGCCGGTCGCGAGGACCTGCGCGAGCGTCGTGTGCTTCTCTTGATCGACGATGATCGAGCTCGGGTCGCCGAGCTCGCCGAAGAGCGGGATCGCGATCCAGCGGTTGACGACGGCACCCGCGAAGATGACGAGCGAGACGTTGAGCCCGACGATGAAGCCGACGCCGACGAGCGCCGGCGACAGGTTCGAGCCGACGTAGAACGGCGTCTTGTTGGTCACCCAGCCGGCCCAGGCGGCGGTCTCGCCGAACACCTTGATGCCCGTCGAGCCGACCTTGCCGATCGCGCCGACCAGGGCGGCGACCGCGATGATGCCCAGGCCGCCCTGGCCGCCGGTGGCGCCGACCTTCAGCACCTGCGCGGTCGCGACCCCTTCGGGGAACTGCAGCGGCTGATCGATGATGAGCGCGCGGCGCAGCGGGATGGTGAAGAGCACGCCGAGGAGGCCGCCGAAGCCGGCGATGAGCGCGGTCTCGACGTAGGAGAACCGCGACCACACGCCGAGGATGACGAGCGCCGGCAGCGTGAAGATCACGCCGGCGGCGAGGCCCTCGCCGGACGCCGCCGACGTCTGCACCAGGTTGTTCTGGAGGATGTTGCCCTTGATGAAGCGCAGGATCGCCATCGACACGACGGCGGCGGGGATCGACGCCGACACGGTCATGCCGGCGAAGAGCCCGAGGTACGCGTTCGCGGCGCCGAGGACGGCGGCGAGGATCGACCCGAGGATGACGACGCCGAGCGTCAGCTCGGGCAGGGTCTGCGACGCCGGGATGAAGGGCTCGACCGGCTTCCCGGACGGCGACGACGGGGGCGGCGGTTGTTCGGTGGCCATGCGGTCTCCCTTGCCGCCTGATTAGTCCTCTCCACCGTGTGCGGTCAACGGCGCCGCCGGGTTTTGCGCTTCCCACAGACCGCGAACGGTGGTTGGATGCCGGGTGGAGGGGATTCCATGCAGCCAGTGCGCCTGCTCACGCTCTGCGCCTTCCTCGTGCTCGCCGGCGGTATCGCCGCCTGCGGTCCGTCCACCGGGGCGGACGACGACGACGATGACGACGGCGGCTCCAACACGTGCAGCGCCGGTCAGCAGCGGTGCACCGGCAACGTGCTCCAGACCTGCCAGGACGGGACCTTCGCCGACTCCGAGACCTGCCCGATGGCGTGCGACGCCACCCTCGGCTGCGTCGTGTGCGTGCCCAACACCGGCACCTGCAACGGCGACACGTCGCAGGCGTGCCGCTCCGACGGCTCGGGCTACGTCGACGTGTACTGCGACCCGGTGCAGGGCATGAGCTGCGGCCCGTCGGGGGTGTGCGAGGGCGCGTGCTCGCCGATCGCGCTCGGCGAGTCGTACGTCGGCTGCGACTACTGGCCGACGGTCACCGGCAACATGGTCTCGCAGTTCTACGACTTCGCGGTCGCGGTCTCGAACACGACGGCGACCCCCGCCGAGGTGACGATCGACGGCGGCGCGCTCACGACGCCCGACGTCTTCACCGTCGCCGCCAACAGCGTCGCGATCCGCCGGCTGCCGTGGGTGGCCGCGCTCAAGCTGTGCCTCGGCAACAGCTGGTCGAACTGCCAGACAGGCCACCCCAACTCGGCCCGCGCGAACGCCGGCGCGTACCACCTGCGCTCGAAGGTCCCGGTCACCGTCTACCAGTTCAACGCGCTCGACTACTTCAAGCCGGGGGCGCCGGAGAACTCGTACACCAACGACGCGTCGCTCCTGTTCCCCTCGAACGCGTGGCGCGACGAGTACTACGTCGCGACGTGGCAGCAGACCGCGAACCTGTCGCCGAGCCTGCTCGCCGTGACCGCGTACCAGGACAACACGATGGTCACGATCAACACCCGGGCGAGCACCACCGCCGAGGGCGGCGCGCCCGCGTTCACGGCCGGGACGCCGCAGACCGTCGCCCTGAACAAGGGCGACGTGTTGCAGCTCGGCACCGCGCAGGCGGACATGACCGGCTCGTACGTGACGTCGGACAGGCCGGTGCAGGTGATCGGCGGCCACTACTGCGCCAACATCCCCGACGGCGCCGGCTACTGCGATCACCTCGAGGAGTCGATGTTCCCGGTCGACGCGCTCTCCAACCGCTACGTCATCAACGCGCCGGCGGTGACGTCGTTGCCCAACGGCAAGGAGCAGCACGTGCGTATCGTCGCGACCCAGCCGAACACGACGCTCACGTACGACCCGCCGCAGGCCGGCGCGCCGACGGCGATCGCCAACCCCGGCGACTTCGTCCAGATCGCGCGCCAGGCCGCGAGCTACATGATCACGGCCAACCACAAGATCCTGGTCGCGCAGTACGGGCAGGGCTCGACGACCGGCGGCGCGACCGGCGATCCCGACATCGCGCTCGCCGTGCCGGTCGAGCAGTACCGGAGCTTCTACCTCTTCCACGCGCCGACCAACTACACGACGAACTACGTCGACATCACCGCGCCGGTCGGCGCCACCGTCATGCTCGACGGCGCGCCGGTCACCAGCTTCACGCCGATCGGCACGACCGGCTACGCGCTGGCGCGCGTGAACCCGCTCGGCAACGGCCCCGGGAACGACGGCAACCACTCGATCACGGGCTCCCAGCCGGTCGGCATCCAGGTCTACGGCTACGGCATGGACACGAGCTACTGGTACCCGGGCGGCCTGAACCTCGAGCTCGTGCCGGTCGGCCGCCTGGTCCAGCCGGTGCTCGCGGATCGGGTCGCGCCCGCTACTCCCGCTACTCGACGATGACGCGGTCGCTCGCCGAGCGGCCGAAGGTCTCGGGGAAGTACATCTCCTCGGCCTTCGACGGCGGCACGACGAAGTTGCCCGGCGTCGTCGCGCGCGCGACGTAGGTGTACTCGTGCACGCCCTCCCAGAGGAGGGACGCGAACGCCTCGACGCGCTCGTCGCGCATGTTCTGGTGCTCGTACCAGGTGCGCTTCCACCACCAGTAGGGTCCGCCCGAGCTCTGCGCCGACGGGTCCTGCGGGATCGGGCCGGTGACGGCGAGCGCCGGGTTCATCGGCTCGAGGCCGGCGGGCAGCGGATCGACGAGCGCGACGTGGTAGCGGCGGTTCTCCGCGACCATCGAGAGGCGCACGCGCACGCGCGCGCCGGCCTTGATGCGCCACGTGCCGTCGGCGTCGCGCTTCACGTCCTTCTCGTCGTCGACCGGCTCGTAGCGGCGGACCACGGCGAAGCCGTAGTCGGCGGCGGCGAGCTTCAGGTCGGCCGGCGCGTAGGTCATGCCGATGCGGTAGTAGAGCCGGCCCTTGCCGTCCTTCTGGATGACGAGATCGGCCGGCGCCGACGACGCGCGCCTGGCGACCTCGGCCATCGGGATGTCGATCGCGTGGCGGTCGGTGGTGCGGCCGCGGAAGGCGTGCTCGCCGGCGTAGGCGTCGCCGAGCCAGACGCGGGCGACGAAGTCGGGCGTCACCTTCTCGAACTCGTGGAAGTAGAGGTCGAGGGCGAAGAGCACGAACACGTTCTCCTGCGTGTTGGCCCAC
The DNA here is from genome assembly GCA_019912685.1 of Kofleriaceae bacterium. Taxonomy (GTDB): domain Bacteria; phylum Myxococcota_A; class Polyangia; order Haliangiales; family Haliangiaceae; genus UBA2376. The sequence continues at coordinate 1,466 of JAIOII010001308.1, read as the reverse complement.
TTGCCCGCCTTCTTGTGGCCGAGCAGGCCGACGACGAGCTTGGGGATGAGGTCGCTCGTCCGCTTCTCGGCGATGAGCGACTCCAGGATGATCGCGTCGACGCGGCGGTTCGACGCCAGGAGCAGGTGCGCGCCGTCGCGGTAGCTGGTGACGAAGTTCGCGGCGGCCGCGGTCTCGCTCACCTTGTTGTCGAGGTGGCGCAGGATCGCCGCGCGCTCGGCCGACGCGTCGGCCTGGCCGGCGACGACGCCGAGGAGCCAGCCGACCGCCTCCATCGACAGCTTGTCGACGCCGCCGGCCTCCTTGATCAGGCCCTGCGCGCGCGGCACGTCGCGATCGCCGGCGAGCATGCGCGTGTAGAGCGCGTACGCCGTGATCGTCCGCTTCACCTCCTCCGGGTACCAGTGCGGGTAGCGGCGCTCGATCGTCTTCAGGTACTGGAGCGCGCGGTCGAGCGCCGGCTTCTCGATGGTGAAGCCCTTCGCCTGCGCGCGCACCATCGCGTTCGTGACGTGCACGGTCAGGTACGGCCACGAGTCGTGGCCGCGCTGCCAGAACGGGAAGCCGCCGTCGCCGTTCTGCATCGCGTACAGGCGCTCGAGATCCTCGCCGACGCGCGCCTCGAGCTCCGCCTTGGACGGCAGGTCCCTCGCCTTGAACGCGGTGAGGACGTCGCGCAGGGCGGCGATGCCGGCGATGCGCGACGAGAGCTGCTCGCTGCACTCGAACGGGTACGTGACCAGGTAGAGGAACGCGTCGGTGAGCGCCTGCAGCTGCGTCGAGCTGGTCTCGACCTCGACGCCGCCGAACTCGGTCACGACCTTGCCCGGCAGCGACACCGGCTGCTTGATCGCGCCGCTGTCGATCTGCCCGTACGTGGCGAACGCCTCGGTCGTCGCCGGGGTCCACACCGGCAGCGCGACCTCCGCCGCATCGGCGGCGGCGCCGGCCGTGGCGGCGAGCTGGAAGCGCGCCGTGCCCGGCATCTCGGCCGCCGCCGGGAACCGCACCTCGACGCGATCGTTCGCCGGCACCTTCACCAGCCGGCCGGCGCCCCTGGTGAGGGCGGCGTTGGTGGCGCGCACCGCGACCTTCACCTCCATCGGGGCGTCGGTCTGGTTCTGGAGCACGACCGGCAGCTCGAACGTGTCGCCGAAGTTGAGGAAGCGCGGCGGCGACGGGCGGACCATCAGCGGCAGGCGCGCGGTGATCGCGTTCTCGCCCTTGCCGAAGTGCTTCTCGCCGGCCGCGGCGAGCGCGACCACGCGATAGCGCGTCAGGTTGTCGGGCATCGTCACGTCGAGCGCGGCGCGCCCGTCGGCGCCGGTCTTCACCTCGGGCGAGAACGCCGCGAGTGGATCGAACTTGGTGCGCACCGCGATCGCGCCGCCGCCCGGCGCCTGGCCCGGCAGGCCGGACGTGGGCTGCGCGAGCTGGCCCTCGGCGAGCTTCACCTTCTCGCGCCG
>JAIOII010001307.1 GCA_019912685.1 Kofleriaceae bacterium | reverse complement strand
GGCGCCGGCGGCGCCGCCCGCGCCTCCTGCGCCGTCGCAGCCCTCCGACAAGCCCGAGACCGGCGGCGACGACGCCTCCGCGCGCTTCAGCTTGCTGGAGCTCGACTGATGTCATCTGTTTCGCGGCGCTACTACGAGCGCGGCATGCAGTTCCTCGCCGCTGACGACGTCCAGCAGGCCGTCGAGCAGCTGCAGGCCGCCGTCGACCTCACGCCCAACTACGGCAACGCCCGCATCGCCTTCGCCGTCGCGCTCGCGAAGTTCGGCGACTGCCCGCGCGCCGCCTCTGTCCTCCGCACCGGCATCCCGCGCGCGACGTCGCCGACCACCGCCGCCGCCATGCACGCCACCCTCGGCGACGTCCTCACCCTGGGCGGCGACTTCTTCGGCGCCGAGGAGGCGTTCCGCGTCGCCGCCGAGACCCCGGGCTTCGAAGCCCGCGCCGCCTCCGGCCTCGCCCGCGTCTACGCCAAGATGGGCCGGTACCCCGACGCCGTCGCGGCGCTGCGCCGCGCTTCCGCGCTGGCGCGCGCCTGAGCGTCAGTACGCCTGCTGGTGGTAGCCGTACTGCGGCGCCGGCGCCGCCCAGAGCGTGTCGGCGAACGCCTGCGCGAGGACGACGGTGATGTTGTCGCTGCCGCCGTTGTTGTTGGCGGCGCGGATCAGGTTGTCGGCGGTGACCTCGAGCGGATCGCCGGCGGTCATGATCTCGCGGATCATCCAGTCGTCGACGAGATCCGACAGGCCGTCGCAGCACAGGAGGTAGATGTCCCCGTGCTCCATCGGCAGCGTGTTGTGCTCGATCTCGACGGCGGCGTCGAGGCCGACGGCGCGGATGATCACGTTCGACGTCGCCGGGCCGAGCTGCCCGATCAGGTCCGGACGATCCTGGTAGAGGTTGCGCAGCGAGTGATCGCGCGTGAGCGGATGGAACTGCCCGTGGCGCAGGAGGTACGCGCGCGAGTCGCCGCAGTGGCAGATGTGCAGCGTCGGCCCCTCGGTGCGGCACCCGACCGCCGTCGTGCCCATGCCGTGGCACGTCGGATCCATCTGCGCGCGCTGGAACACCGCCGCGTTCGCCGCCTTCATCGCCGCGACCAGCGGATCCTGTCCGGGCGCGGGCATCGGATCGCCGGTCTTGAGCGCATGCACGATGGTCCGGATCGCGAGGTCCGAGGCCACCTGTCCCGACGCGTGACCGCCCATGCCGTCGCACACGACGTACACCCCGAGGAAGTCGTCGAAGTACATCGCGTCCTCGTTCTGGGTGCGCTGGACGCCTACATCGGTGCGGCCGACCCCTCGCAACACGAATCGATCGAGTGGGATCACCCTCGGTTCGGCTGGGTGCGTCACCTGGACCTCGTGGTGCGCATCGGCTGCATGAGTAGTACGGAGGGCACGGGTCGAACCTTCCCTGGGCTAGTAGCCCCGCGCTTTCTTGAGCTCCTGGACCGCTTCCAGGTGCGCGGGCCAGGGCTCGCGCATGATCGCTTTCCCGGCCGCCCGCGCGGAAACGCCCTGCCGGAACGGCGAGTCGATCCACTCGATCACGATGCGCTGGCGCAGCGCCTCGCGCACCTCGCGGGCCGGATCGAGATCGGGCAGCTCGTCGAACGGGCTCTCGAAGCGCCCCTCGAACTCGGATACCGGACGAAAGAGGTCGCGCAGGAGCGCCTGCGGCGCGTTGTGCCTGGCGACGATGTCCTGGACGTCTGGCGGCTGCGAGTACTCGAGGAGGTCGCCCGCGGGTTCGTCGGCGGACTGCCGCTCGAGCTGCGCGCGCACCGCGACGTTCACGATGCTCTCGTCGACGATCGCGTCGAGCTCGAACTCCGGCAGGACGTGGATGCGCGTGCGCTCGTGTCGCTCGATGTGTCGCAGGAACTTCGGGTCCGCTGCCGCGCACGCCGCCTCCTTGCGCTTGCGCCGCTCCTCGCGCTCCTTCTCCTCCTCGCTCTGCGCCGCCTCCGCCTCCGCCTGCTCCTCGACGAGCGCGAGGTTCGGCATGTCGAACCAGCTCGCGAGCTGCGCGAGCGTGTCCGGATCCATCGCCTCCTCGAGCTCCGCGCGCGGGCGCGTGAGGAGGTCCTTGGCGCGAGGCTCGTCGCGGCCATCTTTCCGCTCGGGGTCGTCCGTCGACACGGGTCGTCCTCGCGTCCGCTAGAGCTGCAGCACCACGATATAGGCCATCGCGCCCACCGCGATGCCGACGAGGAGGCTCAGGATCCAGAACGTCGTGGATGCTCCGGCGGGCTCCGCGCCCATCGCCGGCACCGGCGCGCCGCCGCGCTGCGCGACGGAGACGATGCCCGAGCTGTCCTGGAGCATCATCGTCTTCTGCGGCGCGGGTCCGCCCATGCCCGGCGGCGGTCCGCCCCCGATGCCCGACGGCGGCGGCATCTTCGGCGGCGGCGGGCCCGCGCTCGGTGGTCCGCCGGCCATGCCCGGTGCAGCGCCGAAGGGCGCCGAGCCGTCGATCGTCGTCGACATGGACGGGCTGCACGACGGCGCCAGCCGCGAGCAGCTCACCAAGATGGCGCTCGAGCTGAAGAAGGCGCGCGTCGCACAGGACGAGCTCCAGGCCAACCACGACCGCGAGGTCGCCGACGGCAAGCGCATCCGCGCCGAGGCCGCGACCCTGCGCGACCGCATCGAGGAGATGCGCGCGACCATCAAGGATCGCGAGGACCAGACCGCCGCGCACGGCCGGGTCGCCGACGAGCTCCGCGACGAGCTGCAGCAGACGCGCAACGAGCTCTCGCAGGTGCGCGGCGAGATGACCCAGATGGCCGAGTCGATGGCGACGCGCGAGCGCCAGCTCGGCCGCTCGCAGGACGACATCACCAAGCTGAAGGACGACCTCGAGGACATGAGCCGCCAGCTCGCCGAGGTGTCGCGCACCAAGGACGAGGGCTGGAAGAAGCTGAACGAGCAGCTCTCGGAGATCGAGCACCTGCGCGAGGTCATCAACGAGCAGGAGCGCATGCTCGAGGAGCGGCGCGTCGGGCTCATCTCGCAGGAAGAGGTGATCAAGGAGCTGCGCGCCGAGAAGGAGCGCAACCTCAAGAACCTCCACCAGCTCAAGGCCGAGCGCGACGAGGTGAAGACCAGCGCCTCGCGCCGTGACGCGCAGGTCGGGGCGCTCGAGGAAGAGAACAAGCGGCTGTCGCGGATGCTGGTCGAGTCGCAGACCGGTGGCGGTGGCGGTGGCGGCGGCGGCGACGCGGTCATGCGTCTCACCAACGAGCTCAGGGATCTGAAGGTCGAGCTCCGCAAGGTCGAGGCCGACCGCGATCGCCTGCAGGAGACCCACGACAAGAGCACGCGCGATCTCGACAAGCTCGAGGGGCGCGTCGCCCAGCTCGAGGTCGAGCTGCAGGAGACGACCCACGGCAAGATGGCCGCCGAGAGCGCGCGCAACGTCGCCGAGGAGGCGCTCGCCAAGTCCGAGGTCGCGCGACACAAGGCGGCCGAGGAAGCGCTGGCGGCGGCGCGGGCGCGCGACCAGGCGTCGACCGGCGGCGACGCGCAGGTGCGCGAGATCGAGAAGCTCAAGAAGAAGCTGGCCGAGGCCGAGAAGGCGACCGCCGGGGCGTCCGCGGCCGACGTCAGCGCGCTGCAGGCGGAGATCGAGGCGCTCAAGCTCAAGGCCAAGGAAGCCGACGGCCGCGCCCAGGTCGCCGAGCGCGCGACCAAGGGGCTCGAGGCGCAGCTCGACGCCGCCAAGGTCGAGGCGCAGGCCGCCAAGGGCGCTGC
>JAIOII010001306.1 GCA_019912685.1 Kofleriaceae bacterium | reverse complement strand
GCATGGTGGTCCGCCGGCCAGGCCGCGCCACGACCAGCACGCCGACGCCGAGCGGCGCGAGCATCCGCGCGATCGCGACACGCCGGCGGACCACCATGCATACGACCACACCGAGGAGTACGAGCACCGCCGTCACCGTCGCGGCGGCGAGGACGACGACGGGAACGGAAACGAGACGCCGAACCCCGACGATCGCCCCGACCACGACGAGGTGCCCGCCGACGATCTGCAGGCGCGCCGCGTCGCCTACCGCGAGCAACTGCGCGCGCAGGACGCGGAGGATCCCAGCTACGTCGAGGCCAACCAGGGCACGGTCACGCGCCAGGACGTCTACCACGCGCTCTCGCGCCTCGGCCCTTCGTACCCGCGCGACTTCAAGGCGCTGATGGTCGGGCACTCGTTCGGCGAGCAGGGCGGACGCAACGTCGTCCACTACAACTACATGGGCGTCGAGCTGTGGCGCTTCACGCGGCCGGCGAACGACAAGCGCAAGTTCACGCGCGCGCTCCGCAGCGACATCATCACGCCCGCCGAGTACCGCGCCAACCCCGACTACTTCTGGGACTGGAAGGACTCGGGCAAGGGCACGATCCAGCAGCAGCTCGCGAAGGGCGCGACGCGCATCTACTGCCTCTACCCCGGCCCGCGCGCGGTGTTCTCGTCGGTTGACGACGCGTCGAGGTCGTTCTGGCACACGATCGTGGGCTGGCGCCTGAACGCGTGCCGCAGCTCGGCGAACCCGGCGCACCAGGCGATCGCGCAGGGCGCGCTCGCCGGTGACGTCGAGGCGTACATCCAGCTGGTCGAGCTGAACGACGCGACGATCAAGGTGCGGCCGTACAACGGCAACAAGGAGTACCCGAGCATCGTGCGTCCGCACCTGCGGCACGCGCTCGCCGACGCGTCGCTGAACGACTGACGCGGCTACCGCATCAGAGTCTGGGAGTCCCTCAGGCCAGCTCGAACGGCGGGATCACGCGGCCGTCGATGTCGGTGAAGCCGTACTCGCGCGCCAGGTCGCCGACCTGATAGACGCCGCCGGTGCGGCGGTGCACGTCGGGGTCGGCGGCGAGCGCGGCGACCGCGCGCCCGACGTAGCGCGGCGACTCGGTGCGCGCGAGCGGCGGCCGCTCGTGCCAGGACGCCTCGTCGGTCTGGAACGCGGCGAGGATGATCTCGGTGCGCATCCAGCCCGGCGACACCGCGAGCGACGTCACGCCGTGCGGGCGCAGCTCCTCGGCGACCGCGAACGCGAGGCGGCTCATCGTCGCCTTGGCGAGATCGTAGAAGAGGTTGCCCTTCACGTAGCGATCGCGGTCGCGGAAGGTCGTCGTGACGACGAGCCCGCGCTGCTGCCGCACGAAGAGCGGCGCGGCGAGCTGGCACGCGATCACGTGATTCTTGACGCCGTGGTCGAACATCGACTCCCAGTGCGCCAGCGGCTGCTCCCAGAACGGCGCGCTCAGGTACTCGTGCGTCAAGGTCTCGTGCCCGCCCCACGCGTTGTTGACGAGGAGGTCGAGCCGCCCGCGCTCGCGCTCGACGCGCGCGAACAGCTCGCGCACCTGCGCCGGGTCGGTGTGGTCGCAGCGGACGGCGATCCCGTGGCCGCCGGCGGTCGTGACCTCGTCGGCGGTGTCGTCGATCGAGCCCGGCATGGCGGCGAGCGATCCCTGGGCGAGGAAGCGGCCGTAGGTGTCGGCGGCGGCGGCACGCGTCGAGCGGCCGGTGACGTAGACGGTCGCGCCGGCGGCGCCGAGCTCGTGGGCGATCCCGCGCCCGGCGCCGCGGCTGGCGCCCGTGACCACGGCGATGCAATCGCGGAGCGGCTTCATGGCGCGAGCCTACCGTCGGTCCGACGTCGGATCGAGGCGCTATGATGGCGCCGACATGACCTACGAGTGGCTGTCGATCGAGCTGGAAGCCGCGCTCATGCGCGAGCTGGAGGGCTGGTACGAGGTCCTGAACGATCGCCTGTTCGGACGGAAGCTGCGGCGGCCGCTCCTCGCGCTGTCCCCCGGCGTCTCCCGGCTGGGCGCATGGTGGAGCGCGACGCGCGCGATCGAGCTCCAGCGCGAGCTCGCGCTCGACCGCCCGTGGCCCGAGGTCACGGCGGTCCTGAGCCACGAGATGGCGCACCAGTACGTCGACGAGGTGCTGGGCGTGCGCGACGAGACGGCGCACGGCGAGACGTTCCGCCGGGTGTGCGCGGAGCGCGGCATCGA
>JAIOII010001305.1 GCA_019912685.1 Kofleriaceae bacterium | reverse complement strand
ACGGTCGCGTCGCCGAGCGCGTCGGCGGCCGGAGCGGTGAACGAGATGCTCGGCGCGACGCTCTCGCCGCCGTCGAGCTGGAACGGCGCCGCCGTGCAGCCGGCGAACGTTCCGGCGCAGACGCCGAGCGTCCAGGGCTGCGGCGCCGGCGCGGCGGGGCCGGCGACGATCCAGCGAACGGTCGCCGCTTCCCCGGGCATCGGCGACGCGCGCGACGGATCGTCGGCGACCTCGACGCGCGCGCCGAGGACGCGATCGCGATCGAGGAACGAGCCGGGCGGGAGATCGTCGGCGCCGCAGCCGGCGGTGCCGGCGAGCGCGACGAGGAGCGAGATCAGGACGAGATGACGGGACATGGTTGGCCTCTTCATGGGTCGGGTTCGGATCACAGCTCGCCGCGCAGGCCCAGGCTGGGGAGCACCGGCAGGCCGTACACGTCGGCGGAGCGCGTGTAGTCGTAGTTCCAGGTGCGGCCCTCGACGTGGCGCGCGTTGTACGCGTTCTGCAGATCGAGGTACGCGGCGACGTTGCCCCAGCCGCGATGCCAGAGCTTCTCGACGCGGAGATCGAGCTGGTGGAAGAGCGGGTTGCGCTCGCTGTTCACGGCCCCGTAGACGGGCATGTAGACGTCGCGGTCCGCGTCGTAGACGCGGCCGACGACCGGCGTGTCCGGGCTCCCGCTCGTGAGGCGGAGCGTCGCGCCCAGCGTCCAGCCGCGACCGAGCGCCGACATGCCCGACGCGCTGAGGACGTGGGTCTGGTCGAAGTCGAAGCGCCGCCACGTCATGCCGTGGTCGTTTCGCTCGCTGCGCGAGAAGGTGTACGAGACGAAGCCGGAGAACCGGCCGCCCGGCGCGAGCCGCGCCGACGTCTCGAGGCCGTAGATGCGACCCCGGCCGCCGTTCTCGAGCCCGTCCTCGCCGCCGACGACGAGATCGGCGAGGCGCTTGTAGAAGGCGTCCACGCCGACGCTCGCGCGCTCGCGCGGGCTCCACTCGATGCCGGCGCTGCCGTGGATCGCGCTCAGCGCGCCGAGCGCGGGGTTGCCGAACCCGGCGATGGTCTCGCCATGGTCGGGCGGCTGGGTGAAGCGGCCGACGCCGCCCTTGACGACGACGTCCCCTGCGAGGTCCTTGCGCACGACGAGGCGCGGATCGAGCGCGAGCTGCTCGATCTCGCCGTAGTAGTCGCTGCGCAGGCCCGCGATGATCTCGACGCCGCGCCCGGGGCGCACCGACGTCTCGACGTACGCCGCGGGCCGCAGGTACGTGAGGTCGATGTCGACCGCGGTGCGATCCTCGAGGTCGAGGAAGTTGGCGAGCTCGGGGTTGCCCTCGACCTGCATCGCCCGCGGGCCCTGGAACGTGAAGTTCCCCCACTCGAGCGAGACGTCGACGCCGCCGGTCACGCGGGCCCACGAGGCGAGCGCCGCGCGCCACTCGGCGCGGCTGTAGATGCCGGTGCCCGCGATGCGCTGCGAGAACGACGGGCCGAGATCGAAGTCGATGTAGAACGGGCCGGTCGCGACCGAGACCTCGTGCTCGACGGTCGGCGCGTAGCGATGCGTCCACGCCAGCGCCGCGCGGTGGAAGCCCGTCTCGGCGGCGACGCGGCCGCGCATGGTCGGGCTGCGATCGTCGGGTTGCCGGGCGACCAGCGCCATGCGGTCGTCGGCGCCGTAGCCGGTCAGGCGCACGCGATCGCGATCGGTCGGCTTCCACTGCACCATCAGCTGCCAGTCGAGGTAGACCGGCGCGCTGGTGACGCCGATCTCGTCGGCGGGCACCACGCTCTCGAACCACGCGTCCATGTAGGAGCGGCGCGCGGCGGCGATGAAGCTCAGCTCGCGCGTGAGCGGACCCTCGAGCTGGACCGACGCGTCGAGCATGCTGACGTCGGTGACCGCATGGACGCGATCGGTGCGCGGCTCGCGCAGCCCGACCTCGACGACGCCGCCGGTGCGCCGGCCGTACTTGACCGAGAAGTTGCCGGGGTAGAAGTCGATCGACTCGAGCAGGCCCGACGGCACGAAGCTCGTCAGCCCGCCGAAGTGATAGAGCATCGGGATGTCGGCGCCCTCGAGGAACGTGCCGGAGTCCCACGGCGAGCTGCCGCGCACGAGGAGCGCGCCCTGGCCGCCGCCGGGGCGGGCGACGCCGGGGAGGAGCTCGATCGATCGCAGCGCGTCGCCGCGCGTGCCCGCGACCTTCGTGAGATCGGCCCCGCGCAGCTTGCGCGCCGTCACCTCGCGCGGCGGCGCGTCGACGACCGCGCTCGCGCCGAACTC
>JAIOII010001304.1 GCA_019912685.1 Kofleriaceae bacterium | reverse complement strand
GCCCTGCACCTGCGTGTGCGTCACGTCGCCGGCGCGCTCGACGCGCAGCGCGCCGGCGACGTGACGCACACGCAGGTGCAGGGCTGGCTGCGTGATCTCGGCCGCGCGCTCGGCTTCGAGGTCTGGGTCGCGGTGAACGATCGCGGCCGGCCGTACGAGGGGCGCGAGCTCGGCGACGGTTGTCTCGACACGCTGCCGCCATGGGTCGCCGGGCATCCGGGCGTCGATGCGGTGCGACTGATCGATGTCCTCTGGATCGACGCGACCAGCGAGGACGTCGCGGCCGCGTTCGAGGTCGAGCACACGACGTCGATCTACAGCGGTATCGTGCGGATGCTCGATCTCGCGCTCGGCGCGCCGGAGCGCACCACGCGCGGTCTCTACCTGGTCGCGCCGGACGCCCGCGAGGAGGACGTCCGCGCGCAGCTCGAGCGGCCCGCGTTCCGCCAGGTGCGGGCGCTCGGGATGCGCTTCCTGCCGTACAGCGAGCTCGAGAAGAACCGCGAGGCAATGGCGCGCTTCGGCCGCGGCCTGCACCCGATCGAGGCCGCATCGCGTTCCTTTGCCCCGTAACCGTTTCGGTTACGCGTGGTCGCGGGCGTCACGATCGCGAGTACGAGTCTTCAGTGTTGTCACGGGGTTGCGCGGGGCATGTCCGCTGCAATATGCGCCGGATCGCATGAAACCGTGCGTGCTCGTCGCCGCCCCGCCGATGTTGAACCGGCGTCTGTCCGACGCCCTCGGCGCGCGGTTCACGGTGATGGCGTGCCCGGACCGCGAGCGCGCCGAGGTGCTGATCGCGATCGCCTGCTTCCAGGCGATCGTCGTGGCGGAAGGGTTCCTCGCCGTATCCGACGCGCACGTGGACCGTGTGCCGGTGCTCCATGTCGGCCCGAACGCCGACCCTGCGAAGATCCGCGACGAGGTGATCGCGGCGGTGGACGCGCGCAAGGTCGCGGAGCGCACCGAGGCCCGCGAGCTCGCCGCGCTGACGTCGCTCGAGTACGACGAGTACATCGAGCTGGTGAGGTACCGAGCCACGCGCCGCTACCTGCTCGGGCTGATGCACAGCTACCACGGCAGCGTCACCGACGGCGCGCGCCGCGCCGGGATGGTACGCGAGAGCCTGCACCGCCTCCTGCGGCGCCACGACGTCGAGGCCGAGCGCTACCGCGAGGACGACGAGACCTGAGCGGGTCTGCTATTTGCTGACGCGTCTCGAGTGACGAAAGCGCAGCGCGTGCGCGATTGTCGAGGCGGGCCGCAGCTCTTGCGCGGCTTCCGGAGCGAGCCGGGACGGACCGGCGAGGCGGGATGGCGCCGTGACCGCCACGGTCACGCACATTGGATCTAGCCTTGCTCCCATGGGGCGGCGATGACGATGGCGAGGAACGGAGGACGGACGTGGGCGATCGTGCTCGCCGGCGGCGACGGGACGCGGCTCGCCGCACTGACCGAGGCGGTGCACGGTCGTCCGGTGCCGAAGCAGTTCGCGACGGTGACAGGTGACCGGTCGATGGTGCAGGCGACGCTCGATCGCGTCGCGCGGATCGTGCCGCCCGAGCGGACCGTGATCGTGATCGGGCGCGCGCACCTGGCGTGGGCGCGAGCGCAGCTCGGCGCGTACACGGCGACCACGCTCGTCCAGCCGGCGAGCCGCGGCACCGCGACGGCGATCCTGTACGCGTTGACCTGGATCCGTCTGCGTGAACGCGACGCGAACGTGCTCGTCTTCCCGAGCGACCACCACGTCGAGAACGTAACCCGCTTCGTCGAGGCCGTGCGCATCGCCGACGAGGCGGCGCGCGCGCTCGGCAAGCTCACCGTCGTCGGCGTCTCGCCCGAGGCGGGCGATCCGGACTACGGATGGATCGTCGCGGGCGCGCCCGTCGCGCCCGCCTGCTGTTCCCTCGAGTGCTTCGTCGAGAAGCCGGGCGCAGAGGTCGCCCTCCGTCTGCACGCGTGCGGCGGGCTGTGGAACACCTTCATCCTCGCCGCGCCCGCGTCGCTCGTCGCGGAGCTCGCGCGGCGTCATCTGCCGGAGCACGCGCGCCGCTTCGACGCGCTCGATCGCTTCGCGTTCGCGCCGGGCGCGCCGGATCTCGACGAGCTCTACGCCGCCATCGAGCCGGCCGACTTCAGCAAGCATGTGCTCGAGACGGCGCGGGACCTCCTGGTAGTGTCGATGGAGGGCACCGGCTGGAGCGACTGGGGCACCCCCGAGCGCGTGCTGGCGAGCCTCCAGGGGACGCCGGCCGAGACGCTGCTGCGGGCGCGGCTCGATGCGGCGGTTCGACGCATGCGAGCGCCTGCGAGCCGCCGGAACGGCCCGCGGGCGGGCCCGGCCCGCGCGTTGCAGAACCGACTCGCGAGATGAAGCCGTCCGTCCTCGTCGCGGCACCGACGTCGGTCGCGCGCCACCTCGCGAGCGCTCTGGCCGAGGAGTTCGACGTCCTGCTCGAGACCGACCCCCGGAAGGCAGCCGTGCTCGCGATCATGGCGTCGATCCAGGCGGTCGTGGTGTGGGACGGTTTTCTCGCGGAGATGCGGATCGGGCGCTGCAAGCCGCTCGTGACCGTGGTGGCACGCGACGAGCTCGGCGGGCTCGCCGCGCGGGTCGCCGCCGCGATCCCGTCGCGCAAGTTCAGCGCCCGCTCTCGCAGCGCCGGTCTGGCCGCGATCGCGGCGCTGCCATACGAGGAGTTCCTCGAGCTGTCGCGGTTCTGGACGACGCGCGAGTACCTGCTCGGGCTGATGCGTTCGCATGCGGGCAACGTGTCGGAGGCGGCGCATGCAGCCGGGATCGAGCGCGAGAGCCTGCACCGGCTCCTGCGCCGCCACGATCTCGACGCCGAGATGTTCCGTCCTCACGATCCGGCGGCGGTGCCGGCGGCGAGCGCGAGCGCCTCCTCGGGCGAGAGCGCGTCGTCGGCGAGGACGAGCGGCCGGCGCTCCTGATCGAACCCGATCCCGCGCCCGCGCGGCGTGGCGCTGATCGTCACGCGCGTGATCAGCTCGTAAGGGATGATCTCGGTGCGCATCTCGGCGTCGCGGCCGCCGGCGGCGATCGCGACCCACTGCGGGCCGAGGGCGATCACGTGGCAGACGGCGATCGGCTCGCCGCCGGCGATCCACAGGTCGAGGCGAGGGAGGCGCTCTGTGGGGTCGGGGCAGCGGTCGCGCACGAACCCGGCGAGCTGCTCGAAGAAGAACCGCGGACCGAACGGGCAGCGCACCGACTGGAGGAGCCGGGCGAGGGCTTGCTCCTCCATCGTGGGCATTGGCGTCGTCTCACCGCTCATCGCCACCTCGCGCGAGGACGGCCGCGGTTCGGCGCTGGAGCTCGGCGACGTCGTCCTTGTCGCCGACGGTCAGCATCAGCTCGGTGCCGGCTTTGCCCGCGTGGGCCACCAGCACGACGCCGTCGAGCAGCAGCGGCTCGTCGTCGGTGCCGTCGCGCCGCTCGAGCATGAGCCACGCGCGATAGCAGCGGAGGCCGGCGAGCACGACGTCGGGAGGGCCGGCTTCCGGCGCGAGGTGCACGACGACGCCGGCATCGAGCGGATCGCTGCCGGTGGCGTACTCCTGGAGCGCCGACGTTCCCTCGAGCTCGCGCGGGACCAGCGCGCAGGCCGAGTCGTAGCGGATCTGCAGCTCCTCGGCGGCGGCGCGGTGGGCGTCGGCGAGCGCCGCGGCTTCGACCGCCGGATCCCAGTAGTAGTACCAGGGGTACCAGTGCGACCAGTACCGCGGGGCGCTGTACGGGCTCGCGTAGTACGGGCCGGGCCGGTACCCGGACCCGGACGCGGCGCGAAGCGACGCCTCGCGCGCCTGCTCGAGGTGCTCGGTCGCGGTCATGTCCTCGGGATGCGTGCCGCTGGCGCGGGACGCGGCGCAGGCGCTGGTGGTCGCGACGACCGCCGCGATGAGGCTCGATCGGATCAACATGGCGATCGATCAACCTGCATCGCACGGGCCGGTCCGCGTGACGTTCGCGGTCACGCTGCGGCGGCGGATATCTTGCACCACGGCGGATCGTGACACCGACGCTCTGGCACCTCACCGACGACGCGGCGCGCACGCCGGCGCGTCCGGTGCCGGGCGAGCTCGTCACGATTCGGATCGGTTCCTGGCCCGCGTCGGTGGATGACGTCCGCGTCGACGTCATCATCGAGCGCGGTCACGCGATCAGGCGGGAGGCGCGCGCGGCGCGCGTCGTCGCCGGCGCCGGCCAGAATCGGTACTGGGAGGTCGAGCTCGGACGATTCGCCGCCGGCGAGCGCGTGACGTATTCGATCACGGGTGACCACGAGGATCACGCACTGCGTTCGCGCGCCTGGAGCTTCCGCGTCGGCGCGCGCGCAGACGTCGCGCTGATCTGGCACCACCACCAGCCGTGCTACCAGGACCTCGGGGCGGGCGCCGTGGCGGGCGCACTACGGATGCCCTGGGTACGGCTGCACGCCTTGCGCGATTACCTCGGCATGGCGCTGCGCGTACGGGCGGTTCCCGGCGTCGAGGTCGTCTTCAACCTGACGCCGAGCCTCCTCGCGCAGCTCGGGGCGTACGAGGCAGGTGCGACCGACCGCGCTCTCGACCTGACGCTGACGCCCGCCGAGCGACTCGGCGATGGCGAGCGCGACGAGCTGGTGCGCACGTTCTTCGACGCCGACTGGCATCGGCAGATCTTCGTTCATTCGCGGTATCGCGAGCTGTTCGACGCGCGTGAGACAGGTCGGGTGCTCCACGTTCAGGAGCTTCGCGACCTGCAGATGTGGTTCAACCTGGCGTGGTGCTGCCACGAGTTGCGCACCGGCGAGGTCGCGCTTCCGGGTGGCGACACCGCCTCGGTGGCGCGCTTCGTCGCGAAGGGTCGCGACTTCACGGTCGACGACATCGCCGCGATGGTGGCCGAGCAGCGCAAGGTCCTACGCGCGATCGTGCCGCTTTACCGCGAGCTCGCCGAGGCGGGGCGCGTCGAGCTGACGACCACGCCGTACTACCACCCGATCCTGCCGATCCTCGTCGAGCCGGAGCGCGCTACCGTCGATCGCGACGGCGCTGTCACGCCCATGGGGCTGTCGTTCGGCGACGACGCCGAGGCTCATGTCGCGCGCGCGGTGCGCGCGCATGCGGCCTGGTTCGGCCGGCCGCCGGTGGGACTGTGGCCTGCGGAAGGCGCGGTCAGCGACGCGATGTTGCCGCTGCTGGCGCGCCACGGCGTCCGCTGGATCGCGACCGATCAGGGCGTGCTCGCGCGCTCCGGCCGGTGGGGATACGAGGCTGCTCGTCCACCGGTGCGTCATGCGGTGTATCGCGCGGAGCACGGGGACGCGCGCGTCGCGATCTTCTTCCGCGACACCCAGCTCAGCGACGCGATCGGGTTCTGGCTCCACCGCCGCGATCCGGAGATGGCGGCCGCTGATCTCGTCGACGCCATGGTCGATCGCGCGCGGAGCCTTCCCGCCGAGGGAGACTACGTCCTGACGATCGCCCTCGACGGAGAGAACGCGTGGGGCGGCTACGTCGACGACGGTCGGCCGTTCCTGGAGGCGCTCTACCGCCGGCTCGCCGCGTCGCCCGAGCTCGAGACGACGACGTGCGCGCGCTTCCTCGCCGAGCACCCGGTCGACGAGCTGCCGCGCGTGCACGCGCTCGCGACGGCGTCCTGGATCGACGAGGCCGGGTCGCGCCCGGGCGCCGATCTCGGCACGTGGATCGGCGAGCACGACGAGAACGCGGCCTGGTCGACGGTGGCCGAGGCGCGCGCCGCGCTGGCCGCGGCCGGCGGGCTACGCGGCGTCGCGTACGAGTCGCTCCTCGCCGCCGAGGGCAGCGACTGGTTCTGGTGGCTCGGCGCCGATCAGGACTCCGGCCGCGACCACGAGTTCGACCAGCTGTTCCGACAGCACGTCGCGCGCGCCTACCAGCTCGCCGGACTGCGCGCTCCGCCAGAGCTCGCGCTGGCCGCGGGACCGCCGATCGCAGTGTGGACGTTCACGCGCAAGCTGGCGCGAGTCGGACGGGACCACGTCTTCATCGTGCGCACCAACTGTTCGGGGTCGCTCGTCTGGCGCGTCGATGACGCCGAGCCGGTGCGCGCAATACTTGCGCCGACCGGCGGAGTGCTCGCCGGAGCGCGCCGTTTCCAGGTCGCGCTCGGCCCGTTTTCCACTGGCAAGCGCGTCCGGTTCCGCTTCCGGTGCAACGACGAGGAGTGCCGTTGCGTCGGCGGCTGCATCCCCGACGAGCAGTCGGTGGAGCTCGCGTGACCGGGGTGCTCACGTGTAACCGGAAACGTCACGGTCCGGCACGCGCCGCTGCACGGATGACCCTGGTGCGCCCCTTGCTACCTGTACGGTCATGATGGCGCGCATCCTGTTCACCCTCGTGCTCACCCTCGCCGCCGGGCTCGTCTCGGCGTGCACCAAGGACTCCGGCGACGGATCGTCGCAGGCCGCGGCGTCGCCCGCGACCTCGCACGAGCTCGCCAACGGCCTCACCCACGTCGATGACCCCAGCCTGGTGTGCATGGTCAACAACACGTACATGGGCAAGGCCCAGATCCCCGTCGAGGTCGAGGGCAAGACCTACTTCGGGTGCTGCCCGATGTGCAAGGAGCGGCTCGCCAACGAGCCCGACACGCGCACGGCGGTCGACCCGGTCACCGGCGCGAAGGTCGACAAGGCGACCGCGGTGATCGCGAAGGACGCCGACGGCAACGTCCTCTACTTCGCGAACGAGACGAACCTGCGCAGCTACGGAGGTGCACCGTGACCGCGGAAGCGCCCCTCTCCACGATCAACGGGAGGATCCTCTCGATCGCCGATGAGGAGCAGGCGCGCCGCTTCCTTCACGACTACGTCGCCTTCCTGGAGGGCGAGGGTGAGCCGCACGACATCGCGGTGGAGATCGCGCGCTCGGAAGTCGCGTGGTGCTTCGCAGAGGGCATGACGCGCCAGCAGCGCGCGATGTGGGAGCGCGTGATTCATCTCGGGCGCCCGCAATCGCTCGCGGCGGCGGTGGGGTAGGCCGTGGAGCTCCGCGCGCTGATCGCGGTGCTCGCCCGGCGGCGCGCGATCCGGCGTCACCAGCGATGGGATCGCGGCGAGCTCGCCTATCACCAGGAGCGCGCGCTGGCGGCGCTGCGCGACCACGCGATGACGCGCTCGCGCTTCTATCAGCGCTTCCACCGCGGCCTCGAGTCGGCGTCGCTCTACGACCTGCCGGTCCTGACCAAGGCGACGCTGATGGAGCACTTCGACGACCTCGTGGCGGATCCGGAGGTGAAGCTCGCCGACGCGCTCGCCTACCTGGAAGGCGACGCGGAGGAGCTGTTTCGCGGGCGCTACGTCGTGTGCGCGACCTCCGGCAGCACCGGGCGGCGCGGCATCTTCCTCTACGATCGCGACGAGTGGATGACCCACATCGCGTCCTACGCGCGCGCGCAGGAGTGGGCTGGGGTCGCGGCGGGTCTGACCCACAAGGTACGGATGGCGGTCGTCAGCTCGCGCGTGCCCTGGCACGGGTCGGCGCGGGTGGGCCAGACCGTGCACAGCCGGTTCGTTCCGACCCTGCGTCTCGACGCGACCGAGCCGCTGCCGGAGACCGTCGAGCAGCTCAACGCGTTCCAGCCCGACTGTCTGGTCGGGTACGCCTCGATGCTGCACGTCCTCGCCGCCGAACAGCTCGCGGGCCGGCTGCGGGTCGCGCCGCGCGCGGTGATGTCGGCATCGGAGGTGCTCACCGACGAGACCAAGGCGCGAGCGCGCGCCGCCTGGGGAAGCGATCCGTACGACGTCTACGCCGCGACCGAGACGGCGGACATCGCGTCCGACTGCGCGCGCCACCGCAAGCACCTCTACGAGGACCTGGTGATCGTCGAGTCGGTCGACGAGCACCACCGGCCGGTGCCGGCCGGCACGGTCGGCGCGAGCGTCCTGGTCACGGTCTTGTTCTCGCGGACCCAGCCGCTGATCCGCTACCAGATGAGCGATCGCGTCGCCCTCTCGAGCGAGCGCTGCGACTGCGGGATCGGCTTCGCGCTCCTTGATCGCGTCGAGGGACGCGCCGAGGACATCGTCGAGCTGCCGGCGCGCGTGGGCGGCGTCGTCGCGGTGCATCCGAACGTGTTCCACCGCGTCCTCGAGCTCGTGCCGGCGG
Source organism: Kofleriaceae bacterium (assembly GCA_019912685.1). Taxonomy (GTDB): domain Bacteria; phylum Myxococcota_A; class Polyangia; order Haliangiales; family Haliangiaceae; genus UBA2376. The sequence goes on along the minus strand of JAIOII010001304.1, from coordinate 23,918 downwards.
CGGCGTGGCAGGTGATCGCCGGTCGTAGCGGCGTGCGCGTGCTGCTCGAGCGGCCCGGCGGCGCGCACCGCGCTCGGCAAGGCGCCGCTGGTCACTCGCGCGGCTTGAAGTCCTCGGAGCGGACGCCGTAGCGCTTGAGCAGGCGGTGCAGGCTCTCGCGCTCCATTCCGGCGCGGCGCGACGCCTCGGTGACGTTGCCGCCGAGCTCGCGCATCAGCGCGATCAGGTACTCGCGTGAAGCGCGGTCGCGGGCCAGGTCGACGACCTCGCGGTAGGTGAGCCGGCTCTCGGTCCCGCGGGTGATCCGCGGGCGCAAGGTCGCCGCGACCTCGTCCGGCAGCGCCTCGAGCTCGATCCGCGGGCCGTCGGTGACGGCGATGGCGCGCTCGATCGCGTTCTCGAGCTCGCGGACGTTGCCGGGCCAGCCGTACTGGACCAGCGCGGTCAGCGCGTCGGCCGTGAACCCCTCGGGGACGCCGTGCCGGCGGTGCTTCTCGAGGAGGAACGCGGCGAGCGCGGGGATGTCCTCGCGGCGCTCGCGTAGCGGCGGCAACACCAGCCCGAGGACGTTGATCCGGTAGTAGAGGTCCTCGCGGAACTTGCCCTCCGCGACCCGCGTCTTGAGGTCGACGTTGGTCGCGGTGATCACGCGCGCGTCCACCGGTCGCTCGTCGGTGGCGCCGACCCGGCGGATCTTCTTCTCCTGGAGGACGCGGTTGAGCTTGACCTGCATCGCCAGCGGCAGGTCGGCGATCTCGTCGAGGAGGATCGTTCCGCCGTTCGCCTCCTCGAAGAGGCCGCGGTGCTCGGCGTTGGCACCGGTGAAGGCGCCCTTGGCGTGCCCGAACAGCTCGCTCTCGAGGAGCGTCTCGGGGATGGCGCCGCAATTGACCGCGACGAACGGCTTGGTCTTCCGTTCGCCGGAGCTGTGGATCGCGCGGGCGACCACCTCCTTGCCGGTGCCGCTCTCGCCGGTGATCAGCACCGTCGCGTCGCTCGCGGCGGCGCGGTGCACGAGCGCGAGGACCGGCGCCATCGCGGGGCTCTTCGCGACCAGGTTATCGATCCGCTGCGTGCCCTCGAGCGCGCGCCGCAGGTCGCGCGCCTCCTGGCGCAGCCGCCGCCGCTCGAGCGCGCGCTCGACGATCAGGAGCGCCTCGTCGGGCTCGAACGGCTTCGCCAGGTAGTCGAACGCGCCCTGGCGCATCGCATCGACCGCCGCGGGGATCGTCGCGTAGGCCGTCATCAGGACGACCTCGACGTCGGGATCGCGCGCCTTCGCCTCCTGCAGCACCGCCATGCCGTCGGCGCCCGGCATGCGGATGTCGCTGACGACGACGTCGAAGCTGCCGGCGGCGAGAAGCGCCATCGCGCGTGCTCCGTCCTCCGCGGGCGTGACGTCGAAGCGGTCCTCGGGGAGGATGCGGCGGAGCAGCTTGATGAAGTTCTCCTTGTCGTCGGCGACGAGCACGCGGGCCTTGATCATGCTGATTCCTCCTGGCCTGACTCGGCGGGCACCCAGACGGTCGCGCGGGTACCGGGACCGTCGGTTCGATCGTTGAGCTCGATGTCGCCGCCATGCGCGCGCGCGAGCGTACGGGCGATCGCGAGACCGAGCCCATGGCCCCGCGCGCGGGTGGTGAAGAACGGCTGGAAGAGGCGGGCGCGCACGTCGGCGGAGATTCCCGGACCACGGTCGTCGACATGTAGCGCGGCGCGCTCGCCGCGACGCTCCCACGAGATCTCGACCTCGGGCGCCGCCGCACCGCCCTCGCGCACCGCCTCGACCGCGTTGCCGACCAGGTTCATCACGATCTGTCGCAGCTTGCCCTCGTCGGCGGAGACCTGCACGGGCGCGCTGTCGCGGACGCGAACCGTGACACCCTCGCTGCGGCCGCTCTCGGCGAGGCGGTCGGTCGCGTCGCGGGCGAGCTCGCCAAGGTCGACGTCGCTGCGCTGCAGGTGCGGAGGTCGGGCGAGGTCGAGGAGGCCGACGACGATCGCCTGGCACTGGCGCGTCTCGTCCTCGAGGATGCGTAGCTCCTCGCGCTCGCCGATCGCGGCGTCGCGGCGGAGCAGGGTCAGGTAGCCGAGCATGACGCCGAGCGGGTTGTTGATCTCGTGGGCGACGCCGGAGGCCACCTGTCCGATCGATGCCAGCCGGTGCGCCTCGAGCAGCTCGGCCTGGTGACGGCCGAGGTCCTCGGCCATGCGATCGAAGACGCCCGCCAGCTCCGCGAGCTCGTCGTCGCCGCGCAGGCCGACCCGCGCCGACAGGTCGCCGGAGCCGATCTTCACCGCGCCGGCGCGCAACGCGGCGACCGGGCGCGAGATCGATCGCATGAGGTAGCCGCCGACCGCGAGCGCCAGGGCGATCGCGAGCGCGAAGCAGACGAAGACCGCGATCTGGGCACGTGAGCGGATCAGCTCGGCGCGCCGCTGCGCCGTGTCGGCCTCCGCCTCGAGAGAGCGGTTGAGCGCCTCGTTGAGGGCGACCACCTCCTCGACCGGGTGCTCGGTCATCTCATGGAGCTCGGCGATGCGGTCGCGGCGATTCGCCGCGATCGCGGGCAGGACCTCCTCGCGGAACCGGCGATCGCTCTCGGCGACGAGCGTGGCGATCTTCCTGGCCTCGGGGCGGTGAACCTGGTGGGACAGGTGCTCGGTCGCCTCGCGCGCCTCGACCGCGACCTCGTAGTAGTGCGGCAGGTGCGACTCGTTCCACTCGAGTAGCGTGTGCGCCTGGTGGATGTACTGCTCGCGCGCCAGGCCGGCAGCGTAGTGACCGGCGTGTTTGGCATGATCGAGGCGGCGGACCTTCTCCTCGGCGTCGCCGATCTTCTGGAGACCCACGACGATCACGACGAGCGCGGCCGCGAAGAGCAGCAGCACCGCGCCGAACGCAAGCACGATGCGCCGCGCCGTGGTGGATCGAGCCCGGGACAGGGTCACCTCCGAACCATACATGCCCGGGCCGGGCGTGGAGGTTGCAGGATCCCCGGTCGATGCGACCGGATTGCGAATGTTCCCGGATGGTGCATAGCCCCAAGCGGATCGCCCTGACCGGCGGTCCCGGCGCTGGGAAGACCGCCGTCCTGGAGGTGATCCGGCAATCGTTCTGCCGACACGTGCGGGTCCTGCCGGAGGCCGCGAGCGTCCTCTTCCAGGGCGGATTCCCTCGACGCGACACGGCGCCGAACCGCGCGGGCGCGCAGCGCGCGATCTACCGGGTCCAGGCCGAGCTCGAGCGGATCGCCGTCGAGGAGCAGGAGTCCGCCATCGTCCTGTGCGATCGCGGGACCGTCGACGGCCTCGCGTACTGGCTGCCGCCGCCGGAGTCGTTCTGGACCGAGGTCGGCACCACGCACGCCGACGAGCTCGCTCGCTACGTCGCGGTGATCCATCTGCGGACCCCGGCGGCGTTGCAGGGCTACGATCACTCGAACCCCGTCAGGCGAGAGACCGCCGAGGAGGCGGCGCTCCTCGACGAACGCATCCGCGAGGTCTGGGCCGCGCATCCGAACCGGACGATCATCGAGCCCGCCGATACGTTCCTGCACAAGGTCGAGGCGACGCTCGACGCGATCCGCCGCGAGCTGCCCGCGTGCTGTCGCGGGCACGGCCCCGGTCGCGTATCGGACGAAGACTGCGTCTAGACATCCGTGCGTTCCCAGACGAACCGGCACTCCTTGGCTCCGTCGGAGATGCGGTGGCCGGGGCCGCCGCGGTGGAAGACGACGTGGTCGGCGAGGTACGAGTTGTTGGCGGCGTTGTCGATGCCGCACATCACCGGCGTGAGCTCGGGGACGCCGAGCGAGCATGCGAGCTCGTGGTAGAGGCAGCGCGTCACCTTGAGCTCGAAGCGGCGGTCGGTCTGCTCGACGACGTCGAGCGTGTTCCAGCGCGTGATGCCGGTATCGTTCATGCGCTTCTCCTGCGCGCACAGGTTCTCGAACGTCCTGGGCACCGCGACGGTGTCGAACTGCAGGTTCCACTTGGCGAGCCCGCCGGTCAGGATCGCGACGCGCATGATCTCGAACGCCTTCTCGGGACCGAGTCGCTCCTTCAGGTGCATGTAGACCCAGACCGGCAGGGCGACGAGGTCGACGAGCTCCGCCGGGAACCGCGGGTCGATCCGCCTCTTGAGGCGCCCGACGGTCAGCTTGCAGCGCCACAGGAACAGGCGCGGCATCGGCAGCTCGCGGCCGATCAGGTGCAGGAGCAGCGGCGACGTCACCTTCTTGAGGTTGAAGTCCTCGATCATGGCAGATTCACCTCCGCACCGAGCTCGGCAACCGTGGCCGGCCAAGCGAGCTCGGTCGTGATCCGGTTCGCCATCGCGCTCGCCGCCTCGGGCTCGCCGTGGACGACGTACGTGTGCGCGGGCGCGTTGGTCCAGCGATGGAGCCATTCGATGATCTCGGGCGCGTCGGCGTGGGCGGACAGGCCGCCGATCGACGCGATGCTCGCGCGGACCGGCACCGGCTCTCCGCCGAGCTCGATCTGTTCGGCGCCGTCGACGAGCGCGCGTCCGGGAGTGCCGCGCGCCTGGAACCCGACGAAGAGGACGCCGTTCCGGCGGTCGGGCAGGAGGCGCGCGAGGTGCCGACCGACGCGCCCGCCGGTGACCATTCCGCTGCCGGCGAGAATGATCACCGGGCCGTGGCGGCGCGCGAGCCGGCGCGACTCCTCGGGCGTGCGCGACATCTCGAAGCGCGTGCAGCAGAGCGGGCAGCGCCGCGCGTCCATGAGCGCCTCCATCTCGAGGTTGTGCTCCTCCGGGAAGCGGCAGAAGAGATCGGTCGCGTCGATCGCCATCGGTGAGTCGAGCACGACCGGCAGGGTCGGGATGCGACGGTCGTCCTCGAGACGGCGCAGGTGCCACAGGATCTCCTGGGCGCGACCGATCGCGAAGGTCGGGATCACGATCGATCCCCCGCGGTCGACGACGCGGTTGATCTCGTCGGCGAGCGCAGTCAGCGGATCGGCCGGATGGATGCGATCGCCGTACGTCGACTCGACGAGGAGGGTCCGGGCACCAGGCGCGTCGTCGGGGGCGCGAAGCATCGGGTGGCGTGCGCGTCCGAGGTCGCCGGAGTAGAGGAGGGTGGCGACGTCAGCCTGGGGCTCGCGGAGCTCGATCGTCGCCGAGCCGAGGATGTGCCCGGCGCGACGAAGCCGCGCCTCGAGCGCACCGACGGGGAAGGTCGCGCCGTACGCGTGCGTCACGATCTGCGACAGGAGCTGCTCGATATCGTCCTCGTCGTAAAGCTCGTCGTCGAGACCGTCTCGCCGCGCCGCCTCGCGCTGCAAGCGCGCCGCGTCACGCAGGATCAGCGCGACCATGTCCGCGGTCGCGTGTGTGCAGTGGATCGCGCTGCGGTATCCGGCGCGGACGAGCACGGGCAAGTAGCCGGAGTGATCCAGGTGCGCGTGGCTGAGGATCACACCGTCGAGGCGCGTCCAGCTCGCCGGTGGGCGCGGGTGGTTGCGCTCCGCGGCGCCCAGTCCCTGGAACAGTCCACCGTCGAGGAGCAGTCGCGTTCCGCGCCCTTCGACGAGGAAGCGGGCGCCCGTGACCGTCCCGGCGGCGCCATGAAACGTGAGCTGAAGGTTGTCCATCGGTCTCCTCGTGTGACGTCGGCGGTCACACCGTGGTCGTTCGGTTACGGTCGATCAGTGCTGCGCGGCGCAGTGACCGATATGTGCATAGCGGAGGCCAGGTCGTGATCACCGTGTGCGTGGTCGTCGAGCTCGATGGAATCCGCGGCGGTCTCCACGCGCAATTCGTGCGGGGGCATCGGCCGGCCCCGCAGCGTGTGCGCGTTGGTGTCGGAACTCCGGCGGATCTCTACATTCTCGTGCTGCCCTGCGTGACCGCGGTGGTCACACGACGCGGCACGCCGCTGGCACTGACTCGGTTCGATGACCATGTCTGCAGCACCCCGCGGGCTGACCGCGAGCGACGCCACCGCGCGGCTCGCTACCGACGGTCCAAACGAGCTGCGCCGCGCCGATGGGACGCCGGCCTGGCGGATCTTCGCTCGGCAGTTCACCGGCGTGATGTCGGCGCTGTTGGCCGTCGCCGGGACGGTGGCGCTCGCGCTCGGGGAAGCCGGGGACGCGATTGCGATCGCGGCGATCCTCGTGATCAACGGGATCGTCGGCTACGTGCAGGAGCACCGCGCCGAGCGGGCGATCCTCGCCCTGCGCGCGATGACGGCGCCGCACGCGCGGGTCATCCGCGACGGGCGCGCCGTCGAGATCCCCGCGCGAGAAGTGGTCGTCGGCGACGTCCTCCTGCTCGAGGCCGGCGACATCGTCGCCGCCGACGCAGGGCTCGACGAGGCGAACCGACTCGGCACCAACGAGGCGGCGCTGACCGGCGAGAGCCTGCCCGTCGACAAGCGCGTGCACGACGACGACCCGGCGGCGCCGCTCGCCGAGCGCATCGGTCAGGTGTTCATGGGCACGGTGGTGGCGACCGGCACCGGCCGCGCGACGGTGCTCGCGACGGGAATGCGAACGCAGCTCGGGTCGATCGCGCATCTCCTGAATCAGACGGAATCCGAGACCACGCCGCTCCAAGTTCAGCTCGCCGGCGTCGGTCGCTGGCTGGTGATCGCGTGCGTCGCGATCGTCGTCGTGATCGCCGCGGTTGGCGTCGTGCAGGAGCGACCCTGGCTCGAGGTCCTCCTGTCGTCGGTCTCGCTCGCGGTGGCCGCGGTGCCCGAGGGAATGACCGCGGTGGTCACGATCGCGCTCGCGGTCGGCGTCCAGCGCATGGCGTCGCGCCACGTCCTCGTCCGCAGGCTTCCCGCGGTCGAGACGCTCGGCTGCACGACGGTCATCTGCACCGACAAGACCGGCACGCTGACCACCGGGCGGATGGCGGTGCGCGAGATCTGGGGTGACGACCATGGCGCCGTGCTGCGCGCGGCGACCGCGTGCTGCGACGCCGAGCTCGGCGACACCCCGGAGACCGGCACCGGCGATCCAACGGAGCTCGCGATCCTGGCGGCGGCGCGGTCCCGGGGCATCGAGCGGGCTGCGATCGAAGCGGCGACACCGCGGCGCTCGACCATCCCGTTTGACGCCGACCGCAAGCGGATGACCGTCGTGCGCGCCGACGGGGTCGCCTACGTCAAGGGCGCGTTCGACGTGATCCTGCCCCGCTGCCGCGTCGCGCCCGTTCGCGCCGACGCGTCTCACCAGGACATGGCGGCGCGCGGTCTGCGCGTGCTCGCCATCGCGACCGGCGCGGGAGACGGCGAGGAGGATCTCGAGCTGGTCGGGCTCGTCGGGATGGCCGATCCGCCGCGCACCGAGGCGATCGAGGCGATCGCGAATGCGCGTCGCGCCGGGATCCGCACGGTGATGATCACGGGCGACCACCCGGTCACCGCGCGGGCGATCGCGACCGAACTCGGTCTGGTGATCGACGGCGATCCGATCGAGGAGCGGGTGCACGCGCGCGCGACGCCCGAAGACAAGCTGCGGATCGTTCGTGCCTGGAAGGAGCGCGGCGAGATCGTCGCGATGACCGGTGACGGCGTGAACGACGCGCCGGCGTTGCGCACCGCCCACATCGGGATCGCGATGGGTAAGACCGGCACCGAGGTCACGCGCGAGGCGTCCTCGATGATCCTGACCGACGACAACTTCGCCAGCATCATCGCGGCGGTGCGGGAGGGGCGCGCGATCTACGACAACATCAAGAAGACGCTCGTCTACCTGCTCGCGGGCAACGCAGGTGAGCTCCTGGTGATGCTCGGCGCCGCGTTCATGGGGCTGCCGCTGCCGCTCCTGCCGCTCCAGATCCTGTGGATCAACCTCGTGACCGACGGATTCCCGGCCCTCGCGCTCGTGATGGATCCGCCGGAGAGCGACACGCTCGCGCGTCCGCCGCGGCGACCAGATGCGCCGCTCCTCGGCCGCCGCGAGTGGTCTCGCATCGGCCTGACCGGTCTCCTCCAAGCAACTGTCACGCTCGCGACCTTCGCGTGGGTGCTGCCGCGCTCCGGGCTCGATACCGCACGGAACCTCGCCTTCTCGGTGCTCGTGTTCGGCGAGCTGTTCCGCGCCTTCGCGGCGCGTAGCGAGACCCGCGTGTTCTGGCAGACCGGCGTGTTCGGCAACCTCAAGCTGCTCGGCGTCATCGCCGTGTCAGTGCTGCTGCAGCTCGGGATCCACCACATCCCGGCGGCGCAAGCACTGTTCGGCATCGGGCCGATCTCGCTCGCCGAGTGCGGCGCAGCGCTGCTGATCGGTCTCGTGCCGGTGACCGTGCTCGAGCTCGCCAAGCTCGTCCGTCGACCGGGCTCGGCGCGGCGCGCGACCCCGGCCGTCACATCGACGCTGGCAGGAGCCCACCATGGATGACGCCGTCGGCCTCGTGCAGGTCTACCTCCGCCTCAACGGCTACTTCACCGTGACCGAGTACCCGGTGCTCGAGGCGCTCGGCCACGGCCAGCACCGCGTCGCGACCGATCTCGACGTGCTCGCGGTGCGCTTCGCCGGCGCCGGGCGCCCGTTCTCGATGGGGCGCGCGCGCGAGCGCGCGTTCACGCCCGACCCGCGGCTCGGGCCGCCCGACGAGGCGGTGGACATGATCATCGGCGAGGTGAAGGAGGGCAAGGCGACGCTCAACGAGGGCGCCGCGAACGCCGACGTGCTGCGCGGAGCGCTCCTCCGCTTCGGTTGCTGCGACGCGGAGGACATCCCGGACGTGGTCCGCGATCTCCTGCGGCGCGGCGAGACACGCACGCACTGCGGCCATCGTGTGCGGCTGGTCGCGTTCGGATCGTACGCGGCGCCCGACGCGCGCCACCAGACCATCCTGCTCGGGGAGATCCTGGACTTCCTGCAGGAGTACATGCGCGCCAACTGGGCGTTGGTTCGCTGCGCGCAGTTCAAGGATCCGGCGTTCAACCTGCTCACCGTGATCGAGAAGGCGCGACGGCTCCGCGCGGTAAGGAGGGCAACGTGATGGTCATGTTCGAGAACTGGCTCCGCGGTCGCGCCGGCGACGTCCTGGCGCGGAGACTCGGCGACACGGTCGCGACCGAGGTCCTCGACGACGCGTTCCGTCGCTATCGCGCCGAGGTCGCGTCGCTTCCCGGCGAGCGCTCCGCCGGCGGCCGTCTGATGGTGCGCTGCGCGGCCCTGACAGCAGCCCTCCACGATGCGCTGGTCGAGGCGGGCCTGCCGGCGGCCGACGCGCGCACGCGCGTCGCAGAGGTGACCGCGGCGATCTACGCCGTGATGGGACGAGCTCCGTGGCTGATCGCGCGCTGCACGGCCCGATCCCCCCTGGTGCGTCTCCGGCGCGCCACCTCCGCCTTCCGAAACTTCCCGTTCGGGCCTCCCGCGTACCAGATGATCGACGTGCCGTCCGACGAGCGCACGGTGGCGTTCGATGTCGTGCGTTGCCCGGTCGCCGAGTACTTCCGCGAGCGCGGTCTCGTCGCGCTTTGTGTCGAGGCGTGGTGCAACCTCGACTACGAGCTCGCCGAGCGCTGGGGTGGCACGCTCGAACGCACGACGACGCTCGTCGAGGGCGCCGGGCGGTGCGACTTCCGCTGGCACGTCGCGGATCAGAAGCCGCCGAGCTGAACGACGCATCGTCACTGTCGCGGGTTCGCGGGCGTCCGGCGCAGCGTGGCCGTCACCTGCATCCACCGCGTGCTCGCCTCGAGCATGTCGACCCTGGCGAGGCGTTCCACGGCTTCGAGCCCATCCTGCTCGGCGCCGCAGCAGCACGCGGCCAGCCGACCGGCGACGTCTGCGAGCCCCTCGCAGTTGCAGTGCGCGCAAGCCCAATCGCCGCAGTCGATCAGGTTCGGTGGATCGGGGACGGATGGATCTCTCGCGTGCGTGACCATGTCAGGCCTCCACGTGAGGAGCGCTGCATGGGATGGGCCGCGGTCGTGGCCTCGGTAGTCACACCTCGTTCACGCGACCTTGTCACCGACCAGGATCCGCGCGTTGCCCCAGAACGCGCGCCGATCGGAGCGAACCGCGACGCCGGCGCCTTCGAGCAGCGCGGGGAGATCCGAGCGCACGAAGGCCGCGTAGTACGGCCGCTCGTAGAGCCCGATCAGGCGCGGGATGATCGATCGAACGATCCGACCGGGCGGCAGCGCGTAATCGACGATCGCGAGCGTTCCGCCGTGGCGCGTGACCCGCGCCATCTCGCGGACCACCTGGTCGCGAATCGACGGCGGCATCTCGTGGAGCGCGAACGAGATGCAGGCGACATCGAAGCGTCCGGCGGGGAAGGGAAGCTGCGCGGCATCGCCGAGGACGAAGTCGACGTTCGGCGGCCGCTCCTTGCGGCGCGCGATCGCGAGCATCGCCTCCGACATGTCGAGGCCGATGACCTCCGACGCGCCCGGCGCGAACGCGAGCGCCTGCTCGCCGGTGCCGGTGGCGACGTCGAGGATGCGGGAGCCCGGCGGTGCCGCGACGGCGGCGACGACCTCGCCGCGGAGCTGGCGCAACGGCCTGGTGACCGCATCGTAGTAGCGGGAGAACCAGGCCCACTCGGCGCGATTGACCGTGTAGTAGCTCTGCTCCTCGGAAGACAGATCCCTCGGCGCTGTCTCGACGGAGGACGGATGAGTCGCCGGTTCCATGGTCCGCTCCTTGGGCGGTGGTACTCCGAAGCGATGCAAGGTTCCGGCCGGGGGCCGCGCGACGAACCCGCAAGGTTTGCGCGCGCCGCGGCCTCACGGAAGGTCGTGCGCGAGCAGAGACGCGTCCCATTCGAAGACGCGGTCGACGCCGGCGACCTCGTCGATCGTGAGCCGGAGCCAGTCGGCGCCGTCGAGAGCCGGCGCCGGCGCCGTGAGCACGCCGTCGCGGTGATGGCTGCTTTCCGAGCCGGGAGACCAGGTGAGCGCGCCGCCCAGCTGCCCGCCGTTGCTGGTCTCGATCGTCGTCGAGGCGGTGATGTCGATCGCGAGAAGGTCGACCGAGTGCGTGTCGAAGACGAGCCCGAACGCGAACTCCGCCTTGGTGCAGTGCTCGAGCGCGTTGCGCAGGGTCGCGGTGACCGTTACCGAGGCGGCATCGGTCGTGCGCGTCGCGTCGGTCTCCGTGACACCGCTGGGCGTGCAGCCCGGCGTCGCATCGTCGGCGGGGGCCGCGTCGGCTGACTCGCCGCTGTCCGGACCGGGGTTGCAGGCGGCGAAGAGGACTGCGATCCATCGGACGATACCGGGTTGCATGGCCTGGCCCGGTGCAAGGCGGAGGCCTTCCGAGTGACACCGGAGGTCACACCGACTGGCTCGCGCGATGCAGACCTCAGCGGCAGAGGTATCCCATGATCGGCGTTACCCACGGTCGAATGCTCCTTGCCATCGCGCTCGCGGCGTTCGTCGGCGTCCCGTCGAGCGCGACGGCGGGCCCGCACGGCGGCGGTCGTCACGGCGGCGGTCATCACGGCGGCGGTCATCACGGCGGAGCTCGCGCCTCGCACGGTACCGTCCACCACAACCGCGCCACCCGCGGGCAGGTCTCGCGACCGCGGGTCCGCGACCACCGCGGCGCCGTGCGGCCGCACGGGTCTGCGCCGTACGTGCATCACGGGCAGACGTACTGGCCTTACTACCGCTACGGGTACTGGCCGTACTACGGCTACCCGTACTACGGGTACTACGATGGCTACTACGCACCGTATGTCTACGGGGCGCCCGGCACCGCGGAGGTGGTTCCGTCGCCGCCGCGGCCGCGCGCGCGCGTCGGCCTTGCCGTGCACGTCGGCCAGCTCGAGCGCGACGACGATGCCGTCGCCGGGATCGCAGGTATCTCGCTGCGCTGGCGTGGCCCGCGGCTCGAGGGAGAGCTCGAGCTCGGACGCCGCGTCTATGCCGACAGCGATCGCCGGGAGCGCAGCCTGGCGGGGTACCTGTACCTGAACCTCGGTGACATCGACGCGTTCCACCCGTACGTGCTCGGCGGCATCGGTCTCCTCGACTCCGACCGCGTGTTCGGCGCGGTGGGCGCCGGCCTCGCGCTTCCGGTCGCGTCGAGACTGACGCTCGCCGGCGATGTCCGGGCAGCCTCGATCGGCGATCGCTCGCACCACGACGACCGGGTTGCGCGCGATCAGCGTGCGAACACCGTCGAAGGTCGCCTCAGCCTGATCGTCGACTTCTGATCGCGAGCAGAACGAGGACCGCGGCGCCGCGCATGGCTCAGTGCTTGTGCTCGTGGCCGCCGTGGCCTTCGTGCCCGGGCATCCCCTCGTGCGCGCCGCCCTCGTGCGAGGCCTGGAACGCGTCCGCCCAGGCGGCGATCAGCGAGAGCTCGTCGCCCTTCACCGAGCCGGGCTTGTTCTTCGGCATGGTCGGCTTGCTGCCGTCGATGCCGAGCACCTTGCGGATGGTCTCCGCCATCTCGCCGGTATGGTGGCCGCCGAACGGGTACTCGGTCATGTCGAAGTGACCCATCTTCTTCGCGGTCGCGCTCTTGCCGCCCTTCTGGTGGCAGCTCGCGCAGTACTTCTCGAAGACCGGCTTGGCCTGGTCGTAGGCCGCGGTCTCGGCGGCGAGGAGGTCGGCCTTGACCTGCGCCGGGTCGGGACCGGCGGGCACGGCGTCGGGCGGCGCCATCGTGTGCCCCTCGTGATCGGCGGGCATCGCGTCGGGCGGCGCGGCGACCGGCTCGTCGTCAGGCGGCGGAGGCGTGGTCTCCGCCGGCGGCGACTTCGAGCCGCAAGCGGCGAGGGCGAGCGTGGCGAGGAGGGGGAACAGGTGTCGGGTCATGCGGTCTCCTTCGACGTCAGAGGACCGTGAACATACCGCCCATGTCGATGAGGCCGAACGGTCCGGTAGGCGCGAGTTGCAGCCGAGGTGCTGGCTGCGAGGTGTGACAGATCTGGTTACAGGTGACCGGGCATGTCACGTGTCGACCGCGCAGCTGCATCGTTCAAGCGCGCCGCGATCTCGGTGGGTAGGGTGGAGATCATGACCCGGCCGACGCCCTACATCCCCGCGCTGCGCTTCGACTGGCTGACCCGCTTCTACGATCCGATCCTGCGCGCGACCTTGAAGGAGGAGCCGCTCAAGCGCCGGCTCGTCGAGCAGGTCGGGCTGCGCTCGGGACAGCGCGTGCTCGATCTCGGCTGCGGGACCGCGACGCTCACGATCATGCTGGCGCGCGCCTGCCCGGAGGCCGAGATCGTCGGGCTCGACGGCGATCCTCGCGCGCTCGCGATCGGACGCGACAAGGTGGCCCGCGCCGGGCTGCGCGTCGAACTGCATGAGGGCATCGCGCAAGAGGCTCCCTTCCCGCCGGCCTCATTCGATCGCGTCGTCTCGAGCCTGGTGTTCCACCACCTCGACACGGATGCCAAGCGCGCTGCGCTCGCGCGGGCCCGAGACCTCTTGCGCCCCGGGGGAGAGCTGCACGTGCTCGACTGGGGTCGCGCGGGCAGCACCCTCATGCGGCTCGCGTTCCTCTCGGTCCAGCTCCTCGACGGGTTCCGGACCACCGGCGACAACGTGCGCGGCCGGCTGCCCGCGCTGATCGCCGAGGCCGGCTTCGAGGGCGTCGCAGAGACCCACCGCGCGCGCACGATGTTCGGCGTGATGTCGCTCTACCGCGCGACGCGCCCGTGACGGCTACGGTGCCTCGGCGACCTCGAGCTCGCCCATCATGCCGCGCTCGGCGTGCTCGAGGATGTGGCAGTGATACATCCAGCGCCCGGGCCCGCCGAGCTCGACCGCGACGGCGATCGGAGACATGCGCGGGACGTTGACAGTGTCCTTCCAGCCGCCGGGCTCGTCGAGGAGCTGGAACGACATGCCGTGGAGATGGAACGGGTGATCCATCTCGCTCATGTTGTGGATCTCCCAGATCTCGACGTCGCCGGGCGCCCCGGTGAGCGGCGTGATGTCCGGGAACGCCTCGCCGTTGATCGTGAACACCGGGTTCGTGGGGTCGGTGTCGTCCTCCTGCAGCAGGAACATGCGCCTCGGCGTGCTCGCATCGGTCGCGATCGGCGCGACCTCGCCCCAGGTCGTCGGCAGCGCGCCCGGCGGCTCTCCCGGCGCGCCGAGCGTGATCGCGAGGAGCTCGATCGGCCCGGGATCCGGGATGTCGTGGCCGCGATCGTAGTGCACGGTGTGGAGCGCGAGCACGTCGCCCGGCTCGCCCCCGAGCTCGACCAGCACGTCGTACCGCTCGCCGGGCGCGATCAGGACGCGCTCGGTCTCGTACGGCGCGTTGATCAGACCGCCGTCCCAGCCGATCACGCGGAACGTGTGTCCGGGGAGCTCGAGATTGAAGTAGCGCCCGTTCGCCGCGTTGACGAAGCGCCAGCGCTCGCGCGACCCGGCGGCCGCGACGAGCTCCGGCGCCTGCTTGCCGTTGACGAGCACCACGTTGCCCTGCCGGCCGAGCATCAGATCGAGCACGTCGGTCTGCGTCGACAGCGCGCCCGAGGACGAGAGCTTGACGTCGTCGAGCACGAACACGCGGTCGGCGGTGACGTCGGGCTCGACGCCGCCGTGGATGAGCACCGGCGCGTACAGGCCGCGCTCGACCTGGACGTCGCCGTTGACGTGCGGGTGGTACCAGAACAGCCCCGCGTCGACGATCTCCATCTCGTAGTCGTACACGCCGCCGGGCGCAACCGGCATCTGCGACGCCGGCGTGCCGTCGGCGGCGTTCGGTACCCGCAGCCCGTGCCAGTGGATCGTCGTCTCCTCGGGCAGCTCGTTGCGGAAGTGGACGATCACCTGGTCCCCGAGCTTCGCCTCGAGCATCGGTCCCGGGATGCTCGCGATCGCATCGGCGGCCGAACCGTCGCGGAACGCCCAGACCTCGGCCGGCTTGTCGTCGAGGAGCTCGAGGGTCGCGGGCGCGGCCACCAGCTCGACCTCGACGATGTCGGGGTCGGGATTCGTATCCGTCAGGACTTGGAGATCGGGCGTCCGCAGCGGCGGCGCGTCGGACGAGCCGCACGCGGCCAGGAACAGGAGCAGCGGGGCGCGGCGCATGGGCTCCATCATCCGCCGCCACGCCAGGTTGTCCAGACTGGGAGACAACTCGCCACAGTAACCTAAATGGTCACTCTTGACGGGCCCCGTCACACGGCGCGAAGAGTAGGGCCATGAACCGTTCGCGCATCTTCTTCGCAGCCCTTGCCCTCGGACTCGCCGCCTGCGGCGGCAGCGATCACGGCGGCGGCGACGGCGCCCCGGCGGCGCCGACGGGCCTCACCGCCGAGTCATCCGCCGGCGGCGCGCACCTGACCTGGACCGACAACTCGGACAACGAGACCGAGTTCATGGTGATGCGCATGGAGGACGGCGTCGACACCGACTACGAGGTGGTCGCGACGGTGGAGTTCAACACGGCGCAGTACCACGACGCGCCGCTGACCTCCGGCTCGACGTACATGTACCAGATCATGGCGATGAACGACGACGGCGAGTCGCTCTCGAACGAGGTCACGTTCAGCGCGCCCTAACCAAGCCGGTCCGCAAGCACGACGATCACGACAGTCGCGAGCGCGACGAGGACGAAGAGCAGCGGTCGCCACCGCCGCGGACGGTCGTCGCAGCAGGAGCTCACGTCACACCTCCACGGTGCGCAGCCGAAGCGCGTTGCCGATCACCGAGACCGAGCTGAGGCTCATCGCGGCAGCGGCGATGATGGGCGAGAGCAGGAGACCGAACGCCGGGTAGAGCACGCCGGCGGCGACCGGGACGCCAGCGGCGTTGTAGATGAACGCGAAGAAGAGGTTCTGCTTGATGTTTGCCATCGTCCGGCGGGACAGGCGGCGGGCGCGCGCGATGCCGCGGAGGTCACCCTTCACCAGGGTGACACCGGCGCTCTCCATCGCGACGTCGGTGCCGGTGCCCATCGCGATGCCGACGTGGGCCTGCGCGAGGGCAGGGGCGTCGTTGATGCCGTCGCCGGCCATCGCGACGACGCGGCCCTCGCCCTGCAGGCGGCGGACGTGGTCGGCCTTCTGATCGGGGAGCACTTCGGCGAGCACGTCGTCGATGCCGAGCTTCTTCGCGACCGTCTGCGCGGTGGTCTTGCTGTCGCCTGTCATCATGACGATACGGATGCCCTCGGCGTGGAGGACGCGGATCGCCTCCGGCGTGCTCGCCTTGATCGGATCGGCGACGCCGACGAGGCCGGCCAGGCGGCCGGTGACGCCGACGAACATGACGGTCTGACCGTCGGCGCGCAGCGCCTCCGCACGCTCGACCAGCGGCGCCGCGTCGATGCCGACCTCCTCCATCATGGCGCGGTTGCCGAGCGCGACCCACTTGCCGTCGACGGTGCCCCGCACGCCCTTGCCGGTGACCGACGTGAACGCGGTGGCGTCGCCGAGCGGAAGGCCGCGCTCGTGCGCGCCGGCGACGATCGCGGCCGCCAGCGGGTGCTCGCTCGCGCGCTCGAGCGTCGCGGCGTAACGCAGGAGCTGGTCCTCCGCCATGCCGTCGGCCGGCGACACGCTGACCAGGCGCGGCTTGCCCTCGGTGAGCGTGCCGGTCTTGTCGACGACGAGGGTGTCGACCTTGCGCAGCACCTCGATCGCCTCGGCGTTGCGGAAGAGGACGCCCATGGTCGCGCCCTTGCCGGTCGCGACCATGATCGACATCGGTGTCGCGAGCCCGAGCGCGCATGGGCACGCGATGATCAGCACGGCCACCGCATTGATAATCGCGTGCGCCGAGCGCGGTTCGGGACCGACCAGCGACCACACGACGAAGGTGCCGACCGCGATGAGCATGACGATCGGCACGAACCAGCCGGAGACGACGTCGGCGAGCTTCTGGATGGGCGCGCGGCTGCGCTGCGCCTCGGCGACCATCGCGACGATCCGCGACAACAAGGTGTCGGCGCCGACCTTGTCGGCGCGCATGACGAGCCCGCCCGTGCCGTTGAGCGTCGCGCCGATGACGTGATCGCCGGCGCCCTTCTCGACGGGGATGGGCTCGCCGGTGACCATCGCCTCGTCGATCGCGCTGTGGCCCTCGATCACGACGCCGTCGACCGGCACCTTCTCGCCGGGGCGCACGCGCAGCTTGTCGCCGACCTGGATCTGATCGAGCGGGACGTCAGCCTCGGTGCCGTCCTCGGCGATCCGTCGGGCGGAGCTCGGCGCCATGCCGAGGAGCTTGCGGATCGCGGCGCTGGTCTGCCCGCGGGCACGCAGCTCGAGCACCTGGCCGAGCAGGATCAACGTCACGATCACGGCGGCCGCCTCGAAGTAGGTCGCGACCTCGCCCATCGCGCGGAAGGACGCCGGGAAGATGCCCGGCGCCAGCGCTGCGACGATGCTGTAGCCGAACGCGACGCTGACGCCGAGGCCGATCAGCGTGAACATGTTGAGGCGCAGGCGCCGCACCGACTGGACGGCGCGGACGTAGAACGGCCACGCCGCCCAGGTGCAGACCGGGGTGGCGAGCGCGAGCTCGACGAAGGGCCGGACGCGCATCGACAGGAGCGGCGCGCCGAGCATGTCGGCCATCACGAGCACCACGAGCGGCAGGGACAGCACGGCAGCCGCCCAGAACCGGCGCGTCATGTCGCGCAGCTCCGGGTCCGGGCCGGTCTCGGCGGTGATGGTGCGCGGCTCGAGCGCCATCCCGCAGATCGGGCACGTCCCGGGCCCGTCGCGGACGATCTCGGGGTGCATCGGGCACGTGTACTCGACGCCGGCGGCGGCCGCGGGCACCGGCGTCGGCGGCGCGGGCTCCGCGGTCATGTAGCGCGCGGGGTCGGCCTCGAACTTCTCCCGACAGCGCGCGCTGCAGAACAGCACATCGTGACCGCCGTGGTGCGTGCGGTGCGGAGTCGAGGGCGACACCTTCATCCCGCAGACCGGATCGGTGGGCCGGTCATCCTGCGCGACGACCGGAGGCGCTTCGTGGTGCTCGTGATGCGCGTGCTCGTGCATGGTTGACCTGACGACGCCACGGGCGCCGGTTCATTACGCCTTCGCAATCCTCGTACCACGGGAAAGAACCGCGGCCCTGCGCCGGCATTCGCGTGGGGAGTGTGACTCTGAAGGTCACAGTGACCTGCCCGCGACGCCAAGACTGCGCGCGATTGCGCGGTGCATGCGCGTTGGCGCAATCTGTGCGGGAAAGCCCCGCCGACGCACAAGGCACGGAGGTTGCTGAGTTCGGGTACAACTCCCCATGTTCGCCGTCACCGCCGCCTTCCTCGTCGTTCTCGCTCCCGCGCCGCTACGCCTGCCGGAGCTCCTCGCCGAAGTCGGCCAGGACGCACCCGCGGTCGACGTCGCCGCCGCGGATGTCGACGTGCGGCGCGCGGCCGTGGGCGTCGCCGGCGCCTGGGAAGATCCCCAGCTCTCGGTGATGTCCGAAGCGATCCCGATCGGCGGGATGAGCGAGGACGCCGATGCGACGATGATCAGCTACCGCATCGGACAGCCGCTCAACCTGTTCGGCCGGCGGACGTATGCGAAGCGGGTCGCGAAGGCCGACGTGACGCGCAGCGAGGCCGGCCTGCGACGCACGCGCTGGGACGCCCGGGCCCAGGCGGTCGCCCTGTTCTACGAGCTGTGGATGGTCGACGAGATGGGCCGCATCGTCGACGAGCAGATCGCGCTCCTCGAGCGGATGCGCGAGGCCGGCCTCGCGCTGGTCAAGGCGGGTATGGGCTCGATGGGCCACCACGACGTCCTGCGCGCCGAGTCGGAGATCGCAGTGATGGAGGCGGAGCGCGCCTCGCTCGAGGACGAGCGCCTCGCGATCGCCGCCATGCTGAACACCCTGCGCGGCCGCGACGTGGACGAGGCGATCGGCCCCGCCGAGCTGCCCACGTCGGATCCGATGCCCGAGCTCGATGTCGCCGCGGCGGCAGCCGACGGGACACCCGAGGTGGCAGCGGCCCGCGCGATGAAGGAAGGCGCGACGGCGCAGCGCGAGCTGGCACGCCGGATGTACTGGCCGATGGTGATGGTCGAGGCCGAGTACGAACAGAACCTGGACGGGATGCCCGACGGGGTCGGCATCGGTATCAGCGTCACGATCCCGCTCTGGTGGTGGGACCGGCAGGACAACGAGATCGCGATGGCGCGCGCGATGGAGCGCGCGGCCGACCGCGAGGAGGACGCGATGACGAAGATGGCGAACGCCGAGCTGCGCATGGCGTGGAGCCGGGCGCGCGCTTCTGAGCGCACGGTCGGCGCGCTCGAGGACGCCGCGATCCCGAAGCTGCGCGAGACGATCGCGTCGATCGAGTCGGCCTACATCGCGGGCACCGGCGACTTCATCTCTCTGCTCGACGCGGTGATGGAGCTCAAGGAGCTGGAGGGCAAGCGCGTCGAGGCGGTCGTCCGGCGCGGCGTCGCGCGCTTCGAGCTCGACCGGATCGCCGGAGACGAGGTGGCGCCATGAAGAAGATGATCGTCCTGCTCGCGGTCGCTCTGCTCGCGTGCGGCGAGAAAGCCAGGCAAGAGGAGCACCCGGCCGACCACGCCGCGGCGAAGCCTTCGGCCGACCACTCCGCGCACGGTGGGCTCCCGGAGGGCCACGCCGAGGTCGAGATCCCCAGCGATCGGCAGCAGGTCATCGGGCTCAAGCTCGCGCCCGCCGAGCGCACGCGCTTCGACGCGACGGTCCGGGCGAGCGCGACCGTGCAGGCGGACGAGAAGCGCGAGGCACACGTGCACTCGAAGCTGATGGGCTACGTGCGGAAGCTCCACGTCAACGCGGTGGGGCAGAAGGTCAAGAAGGGGCAGGCGCTCTACTCGATCTACTCGCAGGAGCTCCTGGTCGCCCAGCAGGAGTACCTGCGCGCCAAGAAGTTCTCGACCGACCTCGCTGACGCGGCGCGCGAGCGCCTGCGCCTGTGGGATATCCCCGAGGATCAGATCCGCGCGATCGAGGAGACCGGGACGCCGGTCGAGGCGATCGTCGTGCGGGCGCCGATCAGCGGCACGGTGATCGAGAAGAGCATCGTCCAGGGACACTTCGTGGAGCCCGACATGATGCTCTACCTGATCGCCGACCTGTCCCAGGTCTGGGTGATCGCCGAGGTCTACGAGTACGAGCTCGGGCGGGTCGACCGGAAGGGCACGGCGACGATCCAGATCGAGGGACTCGCCGATCCGATCACCGCGAAGATCGACTACGTCTATCCGACCGTTGACCAGCAGAGCCGGACGGTGAAGGTCCGCATGGTCGTCGAGAACAAGAAGGGCCTCCTGCGGCCGGGGAACTTCGCCACCGTGGAGCTGCCCGGCGCCGGCGGCGAGCTCCTCACCGTACCCGACGAGGCCGTGATCGACACCGGCTTCCGGCGCGTCGTCTACGTGGCGTCCGGCGAGGGCCGCTTCCGGCCCGTCGAGGTCGAGGTCGGGCGCCGGGTCGGCGGCCGCGCCGAGATTCGCAAGGGCATTTCCGAGGGCGATCAGGTCGTGGTGAGCGCTCAGTTCCTGGTCGACAGCGAGAGCCGCTTGCGGGCCACCGGACCGGGCCCGGGGCACGGGGGGCACTGACATGTTCGAGAAACTGGTCGAATGGTGCGCGCGGCGAGTCGGCCTCATGCTCGTCGTCGCGATCGTCATCGGCTCGGTGGGCGTGTACAGCTGGAAGAAGAGCCCAGTCGACGCGATTCCGGACTTGACCGACACCCAGGTGATCGTCTGGACCGAGTGGATGGGGCGCAGCCCTCAGCTCGTCGAGGACCAGATCACCTACCCGCTGGTGACGACCTTCATCTCGGCGCCGAACGTCAAGTCGGTACGCGGCTTCTCGATGTTCGGGATGAGCTTCGTCTACGTGATCTTCGAGGACGGCACCGACCAGTACTGGGCGCGTTCGCGGGCGCTCGAGTACCTCGCGAACGCAGCGGGGAAGCTGCCCGCAGGCGTCTCGCCGACCATCGGCCCCGACGCCACCGGCTCGGGCTGGGTCTTCGAGTACGTCCTGGTCGACCGCACCGGCAAGCACGATCTGCAAGAGCTCCGCGCGTTCCAGGACTTCAACCTCCGCTACGCGCTCGCGAGCGTGCCCGGGGTCGCCGAGGTCGCGTCGGTCGGCGGCTACGAGAAGCAGTACCAGATCGTGCTCGATCCGGTGCGGCTTGCCTCGTTCGGGGTCTCGGTCAACGAGGTGATCGACGCCGCGCGCGCCTCCAACGGCGACGTCGGCGGCCGCGTGATCGAGTGGGCCGGGCGCGAGTACGTCTTCCGCGGGCTCGGCTACGTCACGGACAAGGCGGATCTCGAGGAGGCCGTCGTCAAGGTGAGCGCCGACGGCACGCCGGTGCGGATCCGGAACGTCGGGCGCGTCGACCTCGGTCCGGAGATCCGCCGTGGGGTGCTCGAATGGAACGGGCAGGGCGAGGCGGTCGGCGGCATCGTGGTGATGCGCAGCGGCGAGAACGCCCGCGACGTGATCGACGGGGTCAAGCAGCGTCTCGAGGAGCTGAAGCCGTCGATGCCGGAGGGCGTCGAGGTCGAGGTTGCCTACGATCGCTCGGAGCTGATCGACGAGGCGGTCGACACGCTCGGCGAGGCGCTGACCGAGGAGCTGATCGTGGTCCTCGTCTTCATCGCCGTCTTCCTGCTCCACCTTCGCAGCGCGCTGGTCGCGATGGTCATCCTGCCGCTCTCGGTGCTGGGGTCCTTCATCATGATCCGTGCCGCCGGGGTCAGCCTCAACATCATGTCGCTGGCCGGCATCATCATCGCGGTGGGCGACATGGTGGATGCCACCGTGGTGCTGATCGAGAACGCCCACCGCAAGCTCGAGGGTACGGACCCGAAGCGGCGCACCGAGATCATCATCGACGCCTGCAAGGAGCTGGCGCGGCCGATCTTCGGCTCCCTGCTGATCATCGCGGTGGCGTTCCTGCCGGTGTTTGCGCTCGAGGCGCAGGAGGGACGCCTGTTCTCGCCGCTGGCGTACACCAAGACGTTCGCGATGGTCTCGGCCGCGGTCCTGTCGGTCACGGTCGGGCCGGCGCTGATGGTGCTGTGTATCCGAGGGCGGATCCGCAACGAACGCGCGAACCCGATCAACCGGCTGGCGATCGCCGTGTATCGACCCGTGCTGCGCGCGTGCCTCCGCTTCCGGATCCCTGTCCTCCTGATCGCGGTTGCACTGGTGGCGTCGACGCTCTGGCCGATGCGGCGCCTCGGCTCGGAGTTCATGCCGCCCCTGTACGAGGGCTCGTTCCTCTACATGCCGGTGACGTTCCCGAACATCTCGATCGAGGAGGCCAAGGACCTGCTGCAGCGGCAGGATCAGATCATCGCCGCCTTCCCGGAGGTCAAGTCCGTGCTCGGCAAGGCGGGGCGAGCCGGCACACCGACGGATCCGGCGCCGCTGTCGATGTTCGAGACCGTCATCGTGCTGCACCCGAAGTCCCACTGGCGACCCGGGATGACCAGGGAGCGCCTCGAGAAGGAGCTGATCGCGGCGCTCGCGATGCCGGGCGTGCAAGGCGCGTTGACGATGCCGATCAAGGCCCGCGTCGACATGCTGACCACCGGAATCCGGACGCCCGTCGGCGTGAAAGTGTTCGGCGACGACCTCGCCGAGATCGAGCGGATCGGTCGCGAGATCGAGGAGCGTCTGCGCGACGTCCCGGGGACCCGCAGCGCGTACGCGGACCGCGAGACGATGGGCACGTACATCGATTTCCAGCCCGACCGGCAGGCGATCGCGCGGTACGGCTTGCGGGTCGCCGACGTGCTCGCCATGGTCGAGACGGCGATCGGCGGGATGGTGATCGACCAGACCATCGAGGGACGACAGCGGTTCACGGTCAACGTTCGGTACGCGCGGGATCTGCGAACCAGCATCGATACGCTCGAGCGCGTGCTCGTGCCGGTGCGGTCGAGCGGTGGTGCGACGGCCGGGATGTCGGGGATGGGCGGTGAGGTCGCGCCGAGCGCCGCCGTGAAGGCGGGGCAGGTACCGCTCGCGCAACTAGGCACGTTCGCGGTGCGCGCCGGTCCGCCCATGATCAAGGACGAGAACGGCTCGCTCGTCGGCTACGTGTTCGTCGACACCAGCGACTCGGACCTCGGGGGCTACGTCAAGCGGGCGAAGGCCGCGGTCGCCGACATCAAGCTGCCGCCCGGCTATCGGCTGGTGTGGACCGGGCAGTACGAGTTCCTGGAGCGCATCGAGGCCAGGATGCGGATCCTGATCCCTGTCACGTTGCTGCTGGTGATCGCGCTCCTCTACTTCCAGTTCGGGAAGATCGGCCTCTGCCTGCTGGTGATGACCTCCGTGCCGTTCGCGGTCATCGGTAGCTTCTGGCTGCTCTACTTCCTGGAGTTCAATACCAGCATCGCGGTGTGGGTCGGCATGATCGCGCTGATCGGCATCGCCGCGGAGACCGCGTCGGTGATGGTGGTCTATCTCGAGCAGGCGTACACGCGCTGGATGGCCGAAGGCCGGATCCGGAACACCCGCGATCTCGTCGACTGCGCGCTCGACGGCGCGGTTCTGCGCGTTCGTCCCATGCTGATGACCGTCGGGATGAACCTCGTCGGCCTCGCCCCGGTCATGCTCTCCGACGGCGCGGGCGCCGACGTCGCCCAGCGGATCGCGTCGCCGATGATCGGCGGTCTGGTCACCCTCTTGTTGATGACGCTGCTCATCGTGCCCGTGACGTACGTGACCGCGCGCAGCGTGATCCTCCGGGTGCAGACGCGCCGCAACGGCGGCATGCCCCCGGCAACGGTCGTCCCCTGACCGGATGGGCGCATCACACGTGACCGAATCGGTTACGGAGCGGATCGCGCAACGGCGCGAATTCGCAGGGCGGTTGCCTGGAATGGCGGTTGCTCTTCCTCCGCCCCGTGTCTCGATTTCCAGGAGCTCTGTTCGTCGCGGTGCTGATCGCGCCGGCGGTCGCCGCGGCGGCGCCGCTCACCGTCGTCCGGCGGCCGCGCGCCC
>JAIOII010001303.1 GCA_019912685.1 Kofleriaceae bacterium | reverse complement strand
GCCCCCAACGTCACCTACGAAATCGTCTCGTCCGATGGCGATACCTACACCGTCAAATCGCCGGCCGAAGTGCCCGACCCCTCGGAAATCGAAGAATTCCGCGAACCCATCGTGCGCAACCAAATGGTGATTCCCGGCGATTCCGTGGGCAACATCATGCAGCTTTGCGAGGACAAGCGCGGCACATTCCGCAACCAGGAATACCTCTCGAAAGACCGCGTGATTCTCACCTACGATTTGCCGCTCGCCGAAATCCTCTACGATTTCTTCGACAAACTGAAATCGGGCACGCGGGGCTACGGCACGATGGATTACGAATTCATCGGCTACGTGCCGAGCGACCTCGTGAAAATGACAATCCTCATCAACAAGGTCAGCGTCGATGCGCTGAGCGTCATCATGCACCGTGACCGCTGCGAACGGCGCGGTCGGTCGATGCTGACCAAACTGCGCAAGGAAATCCCCAAGCAGATGTTCGAAGTGCCGTTGCAAGCGGCCATCGGCGGCCGGGTGATCGCGCGCGAAACCATCAAGGCCATGCGCAAGGACGTGCACGCCAAGTGCTACGGCGGCGACATCAGCCGCAAGCGCAAGCTCCTCGACAAGCAGAAGGAAGGCAAGAAGCGCATGAAGGCGGTCGGCTCCGTCGAGCTGCCGCAGGAAGCCTTCCTCACCGTCCTCAAGGTCGACACCTGATGGCGTTCGGTCATCCTCTGGGGGCCACGTCGTCGGCGGGGCGCTGGGATCGGCGGGTGCTGCAGGAGGCGCGCGCGCTGCTCCGCGACGCCAGGTCGCTGCGCGGGGCCAAGGCGTCGTCCGAGGACGCGCGCGCGCTCAAGGAGCGGAGCGAAGCGGTCCAGCAGGCGGTGCGCGCGAAGGACAAGGCCGCCGTGCGCGCGGCGCTGCCGGGGCTCGACGCCATCGTCGACAAGCTGTCGGCCGAGGTGAAGCGCTCGCCGTGGCGCGAGTACGTCGAGTCGATCGGCATCGCGATCCTCATCGCGCTCCTGCTCCGGGCGTTCGTCGTGGAGGCGTTCAAGATCCCGTCGGCGTCGATGATCCCGACCATGCAGATCGGCGACTTCATCTTCGTCAACAAGTTCCTCTACGGCGTGCGCGTGCCGTTCTCCGACGACAAGATCTTCGACGTGCGCGCGCCGCAGCGGGGCGAGGTCATCGTGTTCAAGAACCCGTGCACGCCGGAGCGCGACTTCATCAAGCGCATCGTCGCGCTCCAGGGCGACACGGTCGAGGTGCGGTGCAACGTCCTCTACGTCAACGGCAAGCCGGTGCCCGAGGAGCTGGTCGACGCGACCTGCAGCTACTGGAACCAGGACGAGGCCACCAAGCGCTGGGAGCTCCTGTCGTGCAGCCACTACCGCGAGACGTGGGGCGGCTACAGCTACTCGACGCACCACTCGGCGACGCGCCCCGGCGAGGACGCGGAGCGCAAGGGCGGCACGGGCTGGACGTACGAGGCCGAGGGCAGCTACATGAACGACTTCCCCAAGCTGCACAGGCCGTCGGACGAGCAGGTCCCGCAGTGCATCGGGGGCAAGCAGACGCCGGCGGAGCGCGCGGCGGCCAAGGGCAAGGTGGTGGTGACGACGCCGCCGGCCGATCCGTGCGGCCAGCGCCTGCACTACGTCGTGCCGAACGGGCATGTCTTCATGATGGGCGACAACCGCTTCAACTCGAACGACTCGCGCGAGTGGGGGCCGGTGCCGCTGGCGAACATCAAGGGCAAGGCGATGTTCATCTGGCTGTCGCTCGGCAAGCCGGAGAAGACGTGGATCCGCTTCCAGCGCGTCGGCAACTTCGTCCACTGACGACCTGGCGCGTTCAGTAGCCGCCGAACCAGGCGCGCAGCACGCACTCGGCGGGCTTGTCGCGCGGCGTGTAGCCGCGATCGCGCGGGCCGCCGGCGCCCGACCACTCCCACACGAAGAGGCCCTCGAGCGGCTGGCCGCCCCACGCGCGGGCGAGCGCGGCGAAGGCGCGCCGCTGCTCCTCGACGTCGACGGGCGCGTCGCGCGTGTAGTCCCACGGCGCGGTGGCGCCGCCGTCGACCGACGGATAGCCGACCTCGGTGAGCCAGAGCGGCAGCCCGCGCCGCTTCGCCGCGGCGAGGAGCGCCGCGCGAGGCTTCGCCCAGGCGGCGGCGAGCGCGTCGACGGAGGCGTCGCGGTCGCGCGTGAGCTCGAAGTAGCCGGTCACGCCGAGCGCGTCGAGCCGGGCCGCGAACGACACGTGCTCGAAGTGATCCCAGTTGGCGCTGTAGAGGAGGGCGCCGTCGTAGAGCTTCTCGACGCGCGAGATGAGGTGGTACCAGCGGTCGCGCCAGCCCTCGGTCGAGCCGAGCTCCGAGCCGATGACGAGCGCGGCCGTCCCGTGCGCGGCGGCGAGGCGCGCGTGGGCGACGATGAACGCCTCGTACGACGTCCACCACGCGTCGACGTCGCGCGGCGCGAGCGTGCCGCGCCACTGCCCGGGCGCGGTGCGCTCGAGGACGAGGATGGGGAAGAGCGTGACGCGCAGGCCGCGCGCCGCGGCGTGGTCGAGCGCGGCGGCGAGGACGTCGTCCGCCACGGTGACCGCGCCGCGCGCGACGCGCACGCTGTGGACGTCGCGCTGGCTCCACGCGACGACGATCGCGACGTCGGTCGCGCCGAGCGCGGCGATCTCGTCGATCCTCGCGCGCGCGATGTCGGCGGTGGTATCGGCCCACATCCCGAGCGACACGCCGCGATGCGGCGGCGGTGCGCCCGCGCCCTCGGCGCAAGCCGCGACTATTTTTTTGGCGGAGGCGGCGGCTTGGCGAGCTTCTGCATCGACGACGCGAGCGCGTCGGTCATCGCCAGCTCGACCGCCTGGTTGATCGCGTACTCGCGATCGCGGGGCCGCAGCTTCTTGCCGATGTCGAGCTTGACCGTCGCCGAGCCCTCGCCGGAGAAGGCCATCACGCGATCGGGGATGGTCTCGCCGAACGTGCGCAGGGACAGGCGCACGACGAGGCGCTTCTCCTTGTTCAGCGAGTCGTCCTTGTCCTCGACCTCCTCCTCGAACTCGATGAGCTCGACGTTCACGCGGTACGCGCCCGCGAGCTTCTTCTTCTTGAGGTACGCCTTGAACGCCTTGGCGTTGCCGCGGTCGGGCGCGCCGTCGAGCGTCACGACGATCTGCTCGTGCGACGCGATCGACTTGCCGACCTGGGTCTGGGCGACCGGGATGAGGTCCTTGCCCGCCTTGCCGAGCTCGTCGGCGGCCTTCACCTCGGCCAGCTCGAAGAAGTACTTCTTCTTCGCCTTGGCGGCGTCGGCGGGCCCGGCGAGCACGCCGAGGAGGAGGACGAACAGGGGAAAGAGGCTGCGCGAGCGCATCGGGCGCATCATCACGCAGATGGTACGTGCGTGCTACCCTTGGCATTCATGCTGCGCCCGCGCTGGCCCGACGTGGTGATCGTGATCTCCATCATCATGCTGGGTTGCGCGGGCGTCTGGGCCATCTGGGGCGAGGACCTGGGCCTCCGCGAGCAGGACAAGGCCGAGAAGAAGGAGCCGCCGCTGCGCCGCGTCGAGGGCGGCGGCAGCATGAGCTGAGCGGGTGTATCGTCCCCGGCGATGGCGAACCTCGATCGGGCCGGCCTGACGCTCGCGGCCTGGGACGCGGCGAGCGATGGTCGTCGCCGCGAGCTGGCGGCCGAGGTCGCCGCCCACGTGGGCGGGCGGCTGGTGGACGTCGAGGTCGACGCGCAGGGCGATCAGGTGCACCGCGTCGCCCTCGTCGACGTCCGCGGCGCGCATATGGTCCTCGTCCCCGGCGGCACGGTCACGCTCGGCTGGGATCCGACGCGCGGTGACGTCGACGACGAGCTCGCGTACTACCTCTCGCCCACGCGCCACGTGACGCTGGCCCCCTTCCTGCTCGAGGCCGCGCCGTCGCCGGTCGCCGCGTGGATCGAGGAGCTCGACGACGCCGACGACCTCCTCGAGGGCGTCGCGGCGCGCATCGCGAACGAGGGCTTCCGCCTGCCGACCGACGACGAGTGGGAGCACGCGGCGCGCGGCGGCACGACGACCCTGTTCCGCTGGGGCGACGTGTGGCCCGACGGCATCCCGTACGCGCGGCAGACGCACTTCACGGGGCACCACGTGCCGAGCGCGTTCGGCGTGCGCCTCCTCGACGATCCGTATCAGGTCGAGGTCGTCGCCGAGCCGCTCGGCTTCCGCGGCGGTGACGGCGGCTCGTTCGTGTGCGGCGGCGCGGCGTCGCCCGCGCCGTGGATCACGTTCGCGTCCGCGTTCCGCTGGCCGCGCGAGCTGTGGGAGGACGTCGTCGTCGAGTCGCTCGAGGCCGGCTGGGTCCGCCGCGCGCTGTCGATCCACTGACGCGCACGTAACCCGCATCCCCTGCGGCGACGTCCAATGCCCGTCGCCCATGCCGCGGTCCAGCCACCTCGCCCCGTCCGCGATCGTCCTCGCCCTCGCGGCGTTCGGCGCCGTCCTGGCGGCGCACGCGCCGCTCGCCCACGCCGGCGAGCTGCGCGGCGTCGTGGTCGATCCCGAGGGCGCGCCGGTCGCCGGTGCCCAGGTCCTGATCGACGGGGTCGAGCTGGTCACCGGCGAGGACGGCACGTTCGTGTTCCCCGACGGCCCCGATCGCGCCGACGACGTGCTGGTGGTGGCCGACGGCTTCGAGCTCCTCCTGACCCAGCTCCGCGCCGGTCGGGTCGCGCGCCTCGTCCTCACGCCGGGCGTCGGCGCGGCCGGCGTCGAGGTGGTGGCGATCGAGGCCGAGGCGCCGTTCGTCGACGAGCCGGTGACCTACGATCTGGGCGTCGACGCCATCCGCGCCGTCCCCGGCGCCGGCAACGACGCGCTCAAGGCGGTGCAGAGCCTGCCCGGCGTCGCCCGCATCCCGTTCGGCCTCGGCGGCCTGGTGCTGCGCGGCAAGAGCCCGCGCTCGACCAACGTCTTCCTCGACGGCATCGAGGTGCCGCTCCTCTACCACTTCGGCGGCCTGGCCTCGTTCTTTCCCACGGCGATGATCGACGGCCTCGAGCTTTCGCCGGGCGGCTTCAGCGCGCGCTGGGGGCGAGCCTCCGGCGGCATCGTCGAGATCCGGTCGCGGCCGGCGCGCATCGATCGCTGGCGGGTCGGCTCCGAGGTCAGCCTCGTCGACGCCCAGGTCCGGGGCGAGGGGCCGGTGGGCGGCGGCGGCCTGTCGGTCGGCCTGCGCCGCTCGTACGTCGACGCGATCCTCGCCGCCGCCGCCCCCGACCTCACCCTGGCGCCGCGCTACCTCGACGGCCAGCTCCGGTGGGACCGCGGCAGCGAGACCAGCCCCGCGGGGCGGTGGACCGCGCTCGTGTTCGGCTCCGACGATCTGCTCACGTTCACCCAGGACGCCGACGCCATGAGCGGCGACGACGGGCTCGACCTCGACTATCGCTCGCGCTTCGCCCGCGCGGCCTTGACCTGGGAGCGGCAGCGCGGCCCGTGGCGCTATCGCGCGACGCCGTCGGTCGGCGTCGACGAGGTCGCGCTCACCGCCGACGGGCAGGGCATCACGCGCACGACGGTCCCGTTCGCCCTGCGCGCCGACGCCCAGCGCACCGTGCACGCCGGCTGGCTCGCCGCCGGCGTCGATCTGGTCACCGCGCGCAACGGCTACGACATCTACAACGAGCCGCCGCCGATGCCGGGCGTCGGCGAGCCCGACGAGCTGGTGCGCCGCCGCGGCGCGCGCTGGGCCACCGACGTCGGCGCATGGACCGAGGCCTTCTACCGCGTCGACGACGGCGCGCTGGGCCTCCGCCCCGGGGTGCGCCTCGACTACCTCGGGCTGTCCGAGCAGTGGGTCGTCGATCCGCGCCTGACCGTGAGCCACGAGCTGCCGCGCGACGTGACGCTCGTGACCTCGGTCGGCCGCTACCACGAGCCGCCGGTCGCCGCCGATCTCGATCCGGCCTTCGGCAACCAGGACCTGAAGGCGTCGTCGAGCTGGCAGACGTCGGTCGGCGTGACCACGCCGCTGCCGGCGAGCTCGTCTCTCGGGGTGACGGCGTTCTGGGATCGCGCGCGCGACCTGCCGGTCGACGCGGTGACCGGGGCGACCGCCCAGGCCGCGGG
>JAIOII010001302.1 GCA_019912685.1 Kofleriaceae bacterium | reverse complement strand
CGGCGACCGCGCCGACGCCGTGTACGCGCACTGCCGCGATCGCGGCGTGCTCCTCCGCCGCTTCCCCGGCGGGCGCCTCGGCGTCGTGCCGACGCTCGACCAGGCGGTGGCCGTCGGCGAGCGCCTCCAGTCGGCGCTCGCGGAGCTGTCCTGATGCGCGTGCTCGAGCTGCCGGCGGGCGCGTCGCCGCGCCGCTGGGGCCAGATCCACGGCGAGAGCTTCCGCGGCGAGGTGAGAGCGCTGTCCGCGATCCGGACGTACCTGTGCACGCGCGTCGGGGCCTTCCCGGATCGCGCGAGCGTGCTCGCCGCCGCCGAGGCGCACCTGCCGGTGCTGGCGCGCTACCACGCCGGGCTGTCCGAGGAGCTCCTCGGCATCGCGGAGGGCGCCGGGGTCACGCCGGCGGAGGTCGTGGTCGCCAACCACTACACCGACCTGCGCGACCTCTCGCCCGACCCGACGCGGTGGCGCCCGGCGCCGGAGACGGGGCCCGACGCCGACGGCGGTTGCAGCGTCATCTGGGCCGAGACGCCGACCGGCCGCATCCTCGCGCAGACCTGGGACATGCACGCGACGGCGATCCCGTACGTGATGATGCTGCACGTGCCGGCGTCGGCCGATGGACCCGAGGCGTGGGTGTTCACGCTGACCGGCTGCCTCGGCCTCACCGGCATGAGCACGGCGCGCGTCGCGGTCGGCATCAACAACCTCTACTCGACCGACGCGACGCTCGGCGTCGTGTGGCCGGCGATGGTGCGGCGCGCGCTCCACCAGCCGACGGCCGCCGCCGCCCGGGACGTCGTCCTCGGCAGCCCGGTCGGCTCGGGTCACCATTACATGATCGCGGACCGGAAGGACGCGTTCGCGATCGAGACGTCGGGCGTCCTGCGCAGGCTCCTGCCGACGGGGCCGTCGTACTGCCACACGAACCACTGCCTGGATCCGGAGGTGGCGGCGGTGTCGTCGATCTCGCCGACCTCGACGACGCGGGAGCGCATGCGCTGGCTCGAGGCGAGCCTGGGTGCCCGCCCGATCGCCGACCTCGCCGACGTGTGGACCCGCATGGGCTCGCAGGACGGCTGGCCGCGGAGCATCACCACCAACATGTCGACGCCCGAGAACCCGCACGGCACCGCGACCTGCGGCGCCGTCGCGCTGAACCTCGACACCGGCGAGGTGTGGGCGCAGGCCGGGTTCGTCACCAACGTCGCCGCCGAGCGGTTCCAGGTCTAGAGTAGCGATGCGGCGATGAGCGATATCGACTATCCGTTCTTCTTCACGTGGACCGCCCAGAAGGCGGCGAAGCCGGTCGAGATGACGGGCGGGCAGGGCGCCTGGTTCACGACGGCGGACGGCGGTCGCTGGCTCGACCTCGGCTCGCTCAGCTACCAGGTGAACGCCGGCCACGGCCACCCGCGCATCATCGACGCCATCAAGCGCCAGGCCGAGCAGCTGTGCGTCGCGTCGCCGTCGGCGGTCTTCCCGGCGAAGATCGAGCTCGCCGAGAAGCTGCTCGCGCTCGCCGGTCCCGGCTTCAGCAAGGTGTTCTTCACGCTCGGTGGCTCCGAGGCCAACGAGAACGCGATCAAGATCGCGCGCCTCGTCACTGGCCGGCAGAAGCTGATGAGCCGCTACCGCAGCTACCACGGCGCGTCGATGGGAGCGCTCACGTTGACCGGCGACTGGCGGCGCCCGGCGGTCGAGCCCGGCATCCCGGGCGTCGTGCACGTGCAGGACTGCTACTGCGATCGCTGCCCGTTCGGCCAGCGCGTCGAGACGTGCCGGCGCGAGTGCGCGCTCAACATCGGCGAGATCATGCGCCTCGAGGGCGGCGGCTTCGCCGCGTTGTTCCTCGAGCCGGTCGCCGGCTCGAACGGCGTCCTCGTGCCGCCCGCCGACTACTGGCCGATGGCGCGCGCGGCGTGCGACAGGGACGGCGCGCTGCTCGTCGCCGACGAGGTGCTGACCGGCTTCGGCCGCACCGGCAAGGTGTTCGCGCACCAGCTCTGGGGCGTCACCCCGGACATCATCACCGTCGCCAAGGGGCTCGCCTCGGGGTACCAGCCGATCGGCGCGGTGATCGTGCACGAGCGCGTCGCCCGTCACTTCGACGAGCGCGTGCTGGCGTGCGGCCTCACCTACTACGGGCACCCGGTCGGCTGCGCGGCCGCGCTCGAGACCCTGAAGGTGTACGAGGACGAAGGCCTGTACGAGCGCGCGGCGCAGCTCGGCCCCACGCTGCAGGCCGAGGTCCAGGCGATCGCGGCGCGCCTGGCCCGGCCCGATCGCAAGGTCTTCTCC
>JAIOII010001301.1 GCA_019912685.1 Kofleriaceae bacterium | reverse complement strand
GCACCGGGCCGAGCGCGACCGGGTCGCCGCCGAGCGCGACGCGCTGGCGACGTCGCCGCGCCGCGTGCCCGCCCGGGGCAGCTACTTCGAGCTCGCGCAGGTGCGCATCGAGAAGGAGCTCGCGTGCGACGGCGAGGTCGTCGCCGCCAAGCAGGGCTACGCGCGCGCCGCCGGCGAGGCCAACGTGGCGGCGGCGAAGGCGCATGCGCCGGTGCCGGTGCCCGCCGGCGCCGCGACGTACGTGGGCAGCGAGGCGTGCGCCGACTGCCACGACGAGGCGGTCGGGTTCTGGACGAAGACGCGGCACGCCGGCGCGTGGGAGACGCTCGAGCAGGTCGGCAAGCAGTTCGACTACGACTGCATCGCCTGCCACACGACGGGCTGGAGCCAGCCCGGCGGCGCGTCGATGGCGTCGAACGACGGCCTGCGCGACGTGCAGTGCGAGACGTGCCACGGCCCGGGATCGAAGCACGTCGACGCGAGCGACGACGAGGCCAAGCAGACGATCCGCCTCGCGCCGGCGCCCGACCTGTGCGCCACCCAGTGCCACACGCCGGAGCACTCGGACACGTTCGAGCACGCGGCGTACCTGCGCGACATCGTCGGGCCGGGGCACGGCGAGAAGGCGCGCGCGCTCCTCGGCGACGGACCGACGGGGCGCGAGCTGCGCGCGGCCGGGCTGGCGAAGGCGGGCAAGGCGATCGGGGCGGGGTGTCCGAAGTGAGGGGTCACGTGAGGGCGGTGGTGATCGGGGTGGCGGTGATGGTCGCGGCGTGCGCGACGACGCAGAAGAAGAGAACGGGCACGGGCACGGGCACGGGGACCTTGGAGCGGGAGGTGCAGGTCGGGATGGCCACGTGGTACGCCAGCGGCACGATGACGGCGTCGGGCGAGCGCTACAACAAGCGCGCGATGACCGCAGCCCACCGCAAGCTGCCGTTCGGCACGGTCGTGCGCGTCACGCATCGCCGCACCGGCAAGAGCGTCACGGTGCGCATCAACGATCGCGGCCCGTTCGGCTCGAAGAAGCGGATCATCGACGTGAGCGAGGCGGCGGCCGAGCGGCTCGGCATCATCGTCGAGGGCGTCGCGCCCGTGCGCGTCGAGGTCCTCGAGCGCCCCGCGAAGAAGCCGAAGAAGAAGCGGAAGCGATGAGCGCCACGCCGGTCGAGGAGAGCCACGGCCCGGTCGCCGACCTGCGCGGCGTCCACAAGCGCTACGGCGCCGTGCACGCGCTGCGCGGCGTCGACGCGCTCGTCGAGCGCCGCGCGAAGGTGATCGGCCTCCTCGGGCCCAACGGCGCCGGCAAGTCGACGCTCGTGAAGTGCCTCCTCGGCATCATCCCCTTCGAGGGCGAGGCGCGCGTGCTCGGCCTCGACCCGCGCACCGACGGCCCGGCGATCCGCGCGCGCGTCGGCTACATGCCCGAGGGCGACGTGTTCCTCTCCGGGCTCACGGCGGTCGAGCTGTGCACGTACGCGGGCGAGCTGTCGGGGCTGCCCCGCACCGAGGCGATGCAGCGGGCGCATGCGGCGCTCTACTACGCCGGCCTCGAGGACAAGCGCTACCAGGAGATCGACGGCTACTCGACGGGCATGAAGCAGCGCGTGAAGCTCGCGCAGGCCCTCGTCCACGATCCGGAGCTCCTGTTCCTCGACGAGCCGACCAACGGCCTCGACCCGCGGGCGCGCGACGAGATGCTCGCGCTCATCACCGAGCTGCCCGAGAAGCGCGGCTGCGCGATCATCGTGTCGACGCACCTGCTCACCGACGTCGACCGCGTGTGCGACTCGGCGGTGATCATGCACCAGGGATCGGTGCGCTTCGCCGGCACCATCGACGAGCTGCGGGCGCGCGGCGTGTCGGGCAAGGACGTGATCGTCGAGGTGCGCGACGGCGCCGAGCTCCTGCGCGACGCGCTGGTCGCGCGCGGCGCCGAGGTGTCGCTGACGTCGCCGGTGGCGTTGATCGTCACCATGCCGGCGGACCTCGACGCGCGCGGCGTGCTCGAGGTCGCGCGCGCCTCCGGCGTCCAGCTGCGCACGATCGAGCCCCACCGCGCGTCGATGGAGCAAGCCTTCCTCCGCGTCGTCAACCAGGGCGTGAGCGCATGACGGCGCCGGCTCCGCCGCGGCCGCGCGCGCAAGGCGTCATCCACGACCTCGGCTACGCGCGCTACGCCGGCGAGCGGCGGCCGCCGTCGACCTTGTGGCACGTCATCATGCGCCAGCACCTCGCGTACGCCTGGAAGACGCGCTGGCGGCTCAAGCCGTGGATCGTGGGCGCGCTCGTCATCACCGTCGGCGTCGGCGTCGTGCTCTACGTGAGCAAGAACTCGATCGTCGGGATGCTGAGCCAGCGCGGCGTGGGACCGACGTGGCTGACGGCGGCGATCCCGTACGCTTACCAGTGGTACCGGATCCCGGCGTTCATGATCACGATGACGATCGGCGCCGCGATCATCGCGCGCGATCGCGAGACCGGCGCCTTCACGTTCTACTTCTCGCGGCCGGTCCGCCCGCTCGACTACGTCCTCGGCAAGCTCACCGGCCAGCTCGTCCTCCTGGCCACGATCTTCCTCGCCGGCCCGATCCTGCTCGCGCTGTTCAGCGTCGGCCTCACCGAGACGACGAGCGACGCCCTGACGCAGCTGAAGACGCTGCCCAAGGTGCTCGCGATCGGCACGCTCGGGACCTTCGCGTACGCGACGCTCCCCCTGGCCTTCTCGGCGATGGCGCCGCGGCGCGCGATCGCGCTCGCGGTCTGGGCCGGCTACTACATCATGGTCGCGAAGATCATCGCCGAGCTGGGCGCGCTCCTGTGGCTGCCGCTCAAGGCGTTCGATCTGGGCTCGGCGATGGAGGCGATGGCGATGCGGCTGTTCGACGTGTCCTTGCCCGGCGAGGAGCACGCGCCGCTGTGGGCCGCGATCGGGAGCCTGTTCGTGCAGGGCGCGGCCGCGACCGCCGCCATCGTGGTGATGGTGAAGCGCGAGGCCGAGGGCTCGGTCGGAGGCTCGTCGTGACCGTCGTCGCCGCCGAGCGGCTGTCGAAGTGGTACGGGCACGTGCTCGGCGTGTCCGACGTGAGCTGGTCCCTGGGCGGCGGCGTGGTCGGCCTGCTCGGCCCGAACGGCGCCGGCAAGTCGACGCTGATGAAGCTGATGACCGGGCTCCTGCGCCCGAGCCGCGGCACGATCCGCGTGCTCGGCGGCGACCCGTTCGCCGAGCCGGCCGTGCGCCGGCGCATCGGCTACAGCCCCGAGCACGAGAGCACGTACGACGAGCTGACCGCGCGCGAGCTCGTGACCGTGCTCGCGCACCTCGCCGGCGTGCCGCGGAAGGACGCGCCCCGGGCGGCCGAGGCCGCCCTCGACGCGATGGGCATGACCGACGCGATGGACCGGCGCGTGCGCGGCTTCTCGAAGGGCATGCGCCAGCGCACCAAGCTGGCGGCGACGCTGGCCCACGACCCCGATCTCCTCATCCTCGACGAGCCGCTCACCGGCGTCGACCCGGTCGCGCGCATCGACATCATCGAGCGCATCAAGCGGCTCGCGTCGGAGCGCGGCAAGACCGTGATCGTGTCGTCGCACGTGCTCTACGAGATCGAGGCGCTCACCGAGGACATCGTCGTCATCTACCGCGGCCAGGTGCTCGCCGAGGGCAACATCTACGAGATCCGCCGGCTGATCGATCGTCACCCGCACCGCATCCGGATCGAGTGCGATCGCCCGCGCGAGGTCGCGGCGGCGGTCGCCGGCGCCGAGCACGTCGCCCGCCTGGTGATGGAGCGGCGCGCGCTCGTGATCGAGACGCGCGATCCCGACCGCTGCTACGACGACCTCGCGGCGGCGATCCTCGAGGGCGGCATCGAGCTGCGGGCGATGACGTCGCCCGACAACAACCTCGGCGCGGTGTTCGAGTACCTCACGGGCGGCCGGGGCGCGGGAGGCTTCGAGGAATGAGCCGGCGCGAAGGAACAACCATGAGCGCCACGAACGCCACCGGGCTGAGCGGCCTCGACGCGACGCTGGCGCTCGCGCGCCTCGCGCTCGTGCGCTCGATGCGCGGCAAGGCGCTGTGGATCGCCGCCGCGATCTCGCTCCTGCCGCTCGTCGTCGTCGGCGTGCAGGTGAGCCTCGGCCACACGCCCACGACGATGTGGGAGACGGCGTTCCACCTCACGCTGCTCACCCTGCCGATCGTCCCGTCGATCCTCATCGGCCCCTCCCTGTCCGACGAGATCGAGGACAAGACCAGCGCGTACCTCTGGTCGCGCGCCCTGCCCCGCTGGTCGATCATCGCCGGCAAGCTCCTCGGGCTCGCGCCGATCGCCGCGGCGATCGCCGTGGTCGCCCTCGCGATCGCCTGGGGCGTGATGGGCGGGCCG
>JAIOII010001300.1 GCA_019912685.1 Kofleriaceae bacterium | reverse complement strand
GCGCGTCGTCGTGCTCAGCACCGGCGACGCCGGGCTGCCCGCGTTGCAGCAGCTCGCGCGCGAGCTCGCGCTCGACGTGGCGTGGCCGGATCCGGCGACGCGCGTGGCGGCGGCGATGGCCGAGGCCGACATCCTGCTCGTGCCGAGCCGGACGGCGAAGAACGGCGATCAGGAGGGCACGCCGACGGTGATCTGCGAGGGCTCGGCGGCGGCGCTGCCGGTCGTGGCGACGCGGCACGCCGGCATCCCCGAGCAGGTGGCGCACGAGGTGACCGGGCTCCTCGCCGACGAGCGCGACGTCGAGACCCTGGCGGCGCACCTCGCGCGACTGGCGGCGAGCCCGGACGAGCGCGCGGCGATGGGCGCGGCGGGACGGGCGAAGATGGAGGCGGAGTACTCGATCGCGGCGCACGTGCGCGACCTTTCCGCCGTGTACCGGGAGCTGCTATGACCCCCGAGCCGTCCACATGAGCATCCCCGTCGTCATCCTCTGCGGAGGCCAGGGCACGCGCTTCCGCGAGCAGACCGAGAACCGGCCCAAGCCGATGATCGAGGTCGCGGGGCGGCCGATCCTCTGGCACATCATGAGCTTCTACGCCGGGCACGGCTTCAAGGAGTTCGTGCTCTGCCTCGGCTACAAGGCCGAGGTCATCAAGCGCTACTTCCTCGACTTCGCCGCGATGGAGTCGGACTTCACCGTCGACCTGTCGGCGCCGAACAAGGTGCAGTACCACGGCGCGTCGATGCGCGAGTGGAAGGTCACGTGCGTCGACACCGGCCTCCACGCGATGACCGGCGCGCGGCTCAAGCGCGTGGCGCACTTCCTCGACCGCGAGCACTTCCTCCTCACGTACGGCGACGGGCTCGCCGACGTCGACGTGCCGGCGACGGTCGCGTTCCACCGCGAGCACGGCAAGGCGGCGACGGTGACCGGCGTGCGGCCGCCGTCGCGCTTCGGCGAGCTGCTCCTCGACGGCCAGAAGGTCGAGAAGTTCAGCGAGAAGCCGCAGGTCGAGGGCGGCTACATCAACGGCGGGTTCTTCGTGTTCTCGCGCGCGTTCCTCGACTACGTGAAGGACGACGAGAGCATGATGCTCGAGCGCGAGCCGCTCGAGCGCTGCGCCGCCGACGGCCAGCTGATGGTGTATCCGCACCACGGCTTCTGGCAGTGCATGGACACCTACCGCGATCTGACCCGGCTCGAGGAGCACTGGAACGACGGCAAGCCGCCGTGGAGGACCTGGTAATGGGTTTCTGGACCGACCGACCCGTCTTCGTCACCGGCGCGACCGGCCTGCTCGGCTCGCACCTCACCCGCGAGCTCGTCGAGCGCGGCGCCGACGTGGTCGCGCTCGTGCGCGACTCGGTCGCGCGCAGCCACTTCCACAAGCTCGGGCTCGACGAGAAGGTGACGATCGTGCGCGGCCAGCTCGAGGACTACGCGCTCCTCGAGCGGGCCCTCAACGAGTACGAGATCGAGAGCGTGTTCCACCTCGGCGCGCAGACGATCGTCGGCACGGCGAACCGCAACCCGCTGGCGACGTTCGAGGCCAACGTGCGCGGCACGTACAACCTGATGGAGGCGGCGCGCCGCAACGCCAAGAAGGTGAAGCGCGTCGTCGTGGCGAGCTCGGACAAGGCGTACGGCGCGCAGCCCAAGCTGCCGTACGACGAGGACGCGCCGCTCGAGGGCCGCTTCCCGTACGACTGCTCGAAGAGCTGCACCGATCTGATCACGCGCAGCTACTACGAGTCGTTCGGCGTGCCGTCGTGCATCACGCGCTGCGGCAACCTGTACGGCGCCGGCGACCTCAACTGGAACCGGCTCGTGCCGGGGACGATCCGCAGCGCGCTGCGCGGCGAGCGGCCGCTCATCAGGAGCGACGGCACGTTCGTGCGCGACTACTTCTACGTCGAGGACGCGGTGGCCGCGTACCTCGAGCTGGCCGAGAACATGGACCGGCCGGACATCGTCGGGCAGGCGTTCAACTTCAGCGACGACAAGCCGCTGTCGGTGGTGCAGATGGTCGACGTGATCCTCGAGGCGTGCGGGCGGAAGGATCTGGAGCCGGTGATCCTCGGCGAGGCGTCGAACGAGATCCCGGAGCAGTTCCTGTCGAGCGCCAAGGCGCACCGGCTGCTCGGCGGCTGGAAGCCGCGGTTCGGCATGAAGGAGGCGCTGCCGCGCGCGATCGCGTGGTACCGCCAGGTGCTGGGCATCGCATGAAGGTGCTCGTCGCCGGTGGCCGCGGGTTCATCGGCGCGCGCGCGGTGAGCGCGGCGGCGGCGGCGGGGCACGAGGCGGGCATCCTCGAGCACGGCGACGATGCGGCCGCCGTGTGCGGCGCGGGCTGGGACGCGCTCGTGTGCGCCGCGCTCGGACATCTCCCCTCGCTCACCCGCGTCGTCTATCTCTCCTCGGGCGAGACCTACGGCGCGCAGGACGTCCCGTTCGTCGAGGACGCGCCGCTCCTCGGCACCTCGCCGTACGCGCTCGCCAAGATCGAGGGCGAGCGCGCGCTCACGTCCGCCTGCGCTTCCCGCGGCGTCGACCTCACCATCCTCCGCCCCTCCGTCGTCCATGGCCCCGGCCAGCGCGGCCCGATGTTCCTGCCCTCGCTCGAGCACGCGCTCGCGCACGACGAGCGCTTCGCCATGACCGCCGGCGAGCAGACCCGCGACCTCGTCCACGTCGACGACGTCGCCGCCGCGATCGTCCTCGCCCTCACCGGCCCCGCGGGCACCTACAACATCTCCTCCGGCACCGAGCTCACCCTCCGCGACCTCGCCCTCACCATCGCGACCCGCGCCGGCAAGCCGCACCTCCTCGCCATCGGCGCCCTCCCCTACCGCCCCAACGAGCAGATGCGCTACCTCCTCTCCCCGGCCCGCGCCTCCACCACCCTCGGCTGGAAGGGGACACGCTCCCCCCTCTCAACTAGCTAACACCACTAGGGAATTCGCACCACTTGCGTCGCGCGAAGCGGGGACACGCTCCTATACCGCAAACCCCTGTAATCACGTGCGATTTAGGACCACTTGCGTCGCGCTGTCGCTGCCTCGGCGTGCGCCGGGGACACGGCGAGCTTGGTGTGACGCAACTGGGTCCAAATTGCTAACGATGTTGGTCGGTTGGGAAGGGGGAGCGTGTCCCCTCTTTGCGCGACGCAAGTGGTGCAGATTCCGAAGTGATTTTAGATGGTTGGGGAGGGGGAGCGTGTCCCCTCACACGATCATGACGGATTCGTTCGCGTCCTCGGCGGCGCGGAGGGCGGCGGTGGCGTCGCGCATGAGCTTGGCGAAGGAGACGTCGCCGCCGGAGGTGACGCCGGAGACGCCGGCGGTGACGGCGGCGCGCCAGTCCTGGTTGTTGCCGCGGACGGGCGGGTGCTTGGCGACGGCGGCGACGATGCGCTGCGCGACGACGGCGGCGCCGTCGGCGTCGGTGTAGGGGAGGAGGACGAGGAAGCGATCGGGCGGGAGCTCGACGGGCATGTCGATGTCGCGGATCGCCGACGCGATGGCGGCGGCGGAGCGCTGGCGGAGGTCGCGCTTCACCGCCGCGGGCACGCGCTCGGGGTCGACCTGGCGCATGAGGCAGACGGAGAGCGCGTAGCCGTAGCGGCGCGCGCGCTTGATCTCGAGCTCGAGGACGCGGTTGAAGTACTCGAGCTGCTGGAAGCCGGTCACGGTGTCGGGGTTGCCGGCCTTGCTGACGCGCTCGCGCAGGCGCGCCTCCGAGCCGCGCGCCGTGATCAGCTCCGCGCGCGCGGCCGCGAGCTTGGCCGCCGCGAAGAGCACGGGGCCGAGGCGCTCGGGATCGTGC
>JAIOII010001299.1 GCA_019912685.1 Kofleriaceae bacterium | reverse complement strand
ACGCGCGCGGCCCCGTCCAGGCCGTCGTGCCACGGCAGCGACGCCCCGCCGAGCTGCCGTGGCACGACGGCCTGGACGGGGCCGCGCGCGTGCGGGCGCTGCTCGCGTTCTTCGTGCGCGTCCGCTGCTGCGATCGCGATGACGCCGCGCCGGTGACCGACTTCGACGGGCCGCCCGAGGAGGCGCCGGACGACGCCGTCCCCTGGTACGCGCTCCCGGAGCCGGCCTGGGCGGATCACACCGTGATCTTCGGCCACTGGGCGGCGCACGGGCTGCGGATGGGCGAGCGCTGGATCGCGACCGACGCCGGCTGCGTGTGGGGTCACGGGCTCGCGGCGGTGCGCCTGCCCGACCGTGCCGTCACGCTCGTCAAGAGCGTCGAGACGGCGAGCTGACGAACGGCCGGCCCGCGCGTAAGCTCTTCGCATGACCGAAGCGGAGCGGTGCAAGGAGAAGATCGCGGCGGCGAGGTCGCATCCCGGGCTGGCCGACGCGATGCGGACACCGCCGCCGACGTGGCTCACGACGGCGATCATCCTCTGCGTCGTGATGGCCGTCGCCTGGGTGGTGACGTTCGCGGTGATGCCGTCGAGCGAGGACATGGACCGGCTGCCGTCGGTCTTCCGGGTGCAGATGATGGTCGCGTGGATCCCGACGATCGGCGCGACCATCGCGTGCGTGTGGCTGCTCTTCGACGCGATCGGCCTGGCGGCCGCGCCCACGCGCTACCTGCTCGCCGTCGCCGAGCAGCGCGTCCACACCCCGGCGCCGTACTTCATCCGCCTCATCACCGAGGACGGCGCCGACCGCGAGTACCGCGCGCGCCGGCGCGCCGCGTCGCTCGTGAAGCTCGGCCTGGTCGAGCCCGGTCAGGTCGGCGTCGCCGTCATGAAGGGCGACGTCTGCGTGCAGTGGGTCCCGCTGTCGCTCCACCCCGACCGCGTCTACGACCGCGTCTGACGCGGCCGCGCCGGCTACCGCGCGAGCGGCGGCAGCGCGAGGTCACGGCGGAGCTCGGCGTTGTAGGCCGGCGCGATCTCGCCGTACGCGGTCCGGGCCCACGTCCGGTCGAGCACGACGGCCACGAGCGCGATCGCCGCGCCGGCGCCGTACAGCGTGTAGAGGGTGCCGTCGGCGAGGCGATCGTCGTCGGCGACGAAGAGCTGCTGGCCGGCGGCGTAGCCGACGAAACCGCCGCCGAGCGCGCCGAGGATGGCGACCGTGACCCCGCGGTTGCGCGCCTTCTTGCGCGCCGCCTTGCTCGCGGGATAGGCGTCGACGGAGGCGCGGATGCCGTCGATGTTGTAGGTGCCATCGGCGCGCTTCCACGCCTGGCGCCAGAAGCTCGCGTGGTGCTCGAGCGCGCTGGCGGCGTACGCGGCCTCGCGCGCCGAGGCATCGGCGGCGCCGCCCGGTAGCTGCGGCGGCGCCGCGTGACGGGTGCAGCCGGCGAGCGTGACGACGATCGCGAGAGGAAGGAGGAGCGTGGCGTGGCGCATGTGGCCCTCGGACGACGGACGGGGCGTCACCATGCCGGACCGCGGTTGCCAGAGTCGACGACCGCGATCACGCGCGCGTCACTTCTTGGGCTTGGGCGTGAGCGTCACGGGCTCGACGGTGAGGTCGGGCTTGGAGAACTCGATGTCGACCGACTCGGCCTCGTGACCGACGAGGCTGCCCGCCGGCGCGGCCTCGACCCTGCCCTTCTCGGCGAGCACCCTGGCCGGCGACGTCGCGGCGCCGTGCGACACGCCCGGCGGCGGCGGGGTCTGCCACTTCCACGTCGGGACGTTGTCGCTGTTGTGCGCGGGCGGGTTGCGCCGCACGCCCATGCGCTGGCGGACGCCGGCGACCGCCTGTCCGAGCGCCAGCTGCGGATCGGGGCCCGGCGGCGCGAGCTTCAGCACCTCGGCGAGCATGAACGCCATCGTCTGCGCCGAGCCGAAGCGCCGGTCGGGCTCCTTGGTGAGCGCGCCGTTGATGACCGCGACGAGCTCGGGTGGCACGTCGGGCCGCGCCGGCGCGAGCGGGCGCACGAGGCACTGGCGGATCTGCTTGAACACCTCGAGGTCGCTGCGCCCGTCGAAGAGGCGCTCGCCGACGAGCGCCTCCCACAGGACGGCGCCCATCGCGAACAGGTCCGAGAGCGGCGTCGCCTGGCCGCCCATCGCGACCTCGGGCGAGAGGTACGAGAGCTTGCCCTTCACGGTGCCGGGCGCGGTCAGGCTGAACACGCGGTCGCGCGCGCGGGCGAGCCCGAAGTCGGTCAACTTCACGAC
The DNA here is from genome assembly GCA_019912685.1 of Kofleriaceae bacterium. Lineage (GTDB taxonomy): Bacteria > Myxococcota_A > Polyangia > Haliangiales > Haliangiaceae > UBA2376. The sequence continues at coordinate 2,839 of JAIOII010001299.1, read as the reverse complement.
GCCGTTGGTGCCGACGAGGATGTTGTGGGGCGAGACGTCGCGGTGGACGATCGGCGCCGCGGTGCCGTCGGGGCGGCGGCGCTCGTGGGCGGCGCCGAGGCCGCGCAGGGTCGCGATGCCGGCGGCGACGACGAGCGGCCACGGCATGTGCTCGCCGGCCTCCCGGTACGCCTTCACCAGGCTGCCGAGGTCCATGCCCTCGACCCACTCCATCACGATGTAGTAGCTGCCCTGGGGATCGGCGCAGAAGTCGTAGACCTGGACGATGTTCGGGTGCGCGAGCTCGGCGCCGACGCGCGCCTCCTCGATGAACATGTCGGTGTAGTTCCGGATCGCGCGGAACTCCTGCTTGATCTTCTTGATCGCGACGGTGCGCGAGAAGCCGGCGGCGCCGCGGACCGCGGCCTTCCACACCGACGCCATCCCACCTTCGCCGGCAAGCTCGATCAGCTCGTACTTGCCATCGATGATCGCAGGCGAGGACGTCATGAGCGCGTGATCATACCGCGACGTTGTCCTCGGCGTCGAGGCGACGGCGAGCCGCCTCGAGCTCCTCGGCGGCGGCTTCCCAGCGTCCGGTGAGCTCCTCGAGCTTGACCTGGTCGGCCTGGTACTCGCCGAGCAGCGTGCGGCGGCGCGCGTCGTCGGCGTAGACCTCCGGATCGGAGAGCAAGGTCGAGCGCTTCGCCTGCGCGGCCTCGAGCGCGGTGATGCGCTCCTCGAGGTCGGCGACCCTCTTCTCCAGCGGGCCGAGGGTCTTGCTGCGCTTCTGGCGCGCCTCGGCCTCGCGCCGCTTGCGCTCTTTCGGGTCCTCCTTGACCACCGGCTTCGCCGCCGCGGTCGCCGCCGCGGGCGCCATGGTCTTCTTGCCGCGCGCGAGCGCGCCGTCGCCGTCGCCGGCGACCACGACGTCCTTGCGCCGCTGCGCGCACGCGTACAGGTACTCGTCGAGCGTGCCAGGGTAGATGTCGACGTGGCCGTTCTCGACGTTCCAGATCTTCGACGCGAGCGTGCGGATGAGGCTGCGGTTGTGGCTGACGAAGACGAGCGTGCCGTCGTAGTCGACGAGCGAGCGCGCGAGGCTCTCCGACGACTCGAGGTCGAGGTGGTTCGTCGGCTCGTCCATGAGGATGAGGTTGCCGGGATCGATGAGCAGCCGCGCCAGCGCGACGCGGGCGCGCTCGCCGCCGGAGAGCACCTTGCACGGCTTGTCGACGTCGTCGCCGCGGAACATGAACGCGCCGAGGAGCGAGCGCACGCGCGACACCGGCGCGGTCGGGCTCGCGCGCTGCACGACCTCCTGCACCGTCGCGCTCAGGTCGAGCGTGTCGGCGTGGTGCTGGGCGTAGTAGCCGGCCTTCACCCCGCTGCCGAGCTTGATCGTGCCGGCGTCCTGCGGCAGCTCGCCCGCGATCATGCGGAGCAAGGTGGTCTTGCCCGCGCCGTTCACGCCGATGATGCCGATCTTCTCGCCGCGGCGGACGGTGAGATCGATGCCGGGGAAGACGACGTGGCTGCCGTACGCCTTCTTCACCCCCTCGATCTTGATGACCTCGTTCACCGCGCGCTCGCACGGCGGGAACGAGAAGCGCATGACGTGGCGCTTCTGGAAGGTCTCGACGTCCTCCATCTTCTCGAGCAGCTTGATGCGGCTCTGCACCGCCTTGGCCTTGTTGGCCTGCGCGCGGAAGCGGTCGATGAAGCGGGTGAGGCGCTCGCGCTCGCGCTCGAGGTTCTTGGCCTTGCCGGCGAGGATCGTCTCCTCCTCGAGGCGCGCCTCGACGTAGCGCTCGTAGTTGCCGGGGTACGAGCGCAGGCCCTCGGGCTCGAGGCTGACCACGCGATCGATCTGCTCGTTCAGGAACTCGCGGTCGTGGCTGATGAGGATGAAGCAGCGGTCGTAGCGCTTCAGGAAGTCGGCGAACCACGCGACCGACGGCATGTCGAGGTGGTTGGTCGGCTCGTCGAGGAGGAGGACGTCGGGCCGCTGGAAGAGCAGCGCGGCGAGGGCGGCGCGCATCTTCCAGCCGCCGGAGAACTCGCCGAGGTCGCGGCCGTGGTCGGTCGGCACGAAGCCGAGGCCGCCGAGGATCGCGAAGGCCTCGTGCTCGGAGAAGAAGCGATCGAAGTGGTCCTTCCTCTCGTGCAGGTCGGTGACCCGCTCGACCAGCTCGAGCATCTCCTGTTCCCGGTCGGCCTTGTCGGGGTCGTCCCCACGTTCGGCGATCGCGGCGAGCTCGGCCTCGGCAGCGGCGAGGTCTCGATCGATCTGCGCGCGCCCGGGCACGCTCGACACGACGAAGTCGAGGAGCGTCTTGCCGCCGGCGATGACGAGGTCCTGGGGCAGCCAGCCGACGCGGATGCCGCGCGCGCGCGTGACCTTGCCGTCGTCGATCTCCTGCTGACCGGCGATGATCTTGAGCAGGGTGGTCTTGCCCGAGCCGTTGGGGCCGATGAGGCCGATCCGGTCGTGCGGACCGAGCCGCAGCGCGACCGCATCGAAGATCATGCGATCGGCGAAGAAGAGGGTTACGTCTTCGAGGACAACGAGGGACACGGCGAGCCAGGGACGTCGAGGAGCGCCGAGCGCACCTACTGCTCTCGACGGCGGCGCGACCGTACCACCATCGCGCGTGGGAGCACACCCTCGCGCTCGAGCGCGTGCAGCTGCTCGCCGAGCGGCTTGAGCCGGGCCATGTGGTCGGGCACGCGGCCGAACTCGTCCAGGAGCGCCGAGTAGCGTTCGCGCGCGGTCTCGTCGGGGTACGTCGTCGGGTGCGCGAGCACGTGGGCGAGCGCGACGAGCGCAGCGCGGAACCCGAGCGCGCGGTCGGCCTCG
>JAIOII010001298.1 GCA_019912685.1 Kofleriaceae bacterium | reverse complement strand
CTGCAGAGCGGCACCGTGCTGGCGCGCGACGTCGAGCCCGGCGACGTGGTCCAGGCCTCGCGCATGCTGCTCGAGCTCGCCGCCGACAGCGCGGTCGAGCTCGTGTTCGATCCCGACGAGCGCAACCTCGCGTGGATCCGGGTCGGCCAGCGCGCGGTCGCGTCGGCGGATGCCTTCCCCCAGCACGTCTTCGACGCCCGCGTCGGTTACATCGCGCCGTCGGTCGATCCCCAGCGCGGGACCGTCGAGGTCCGGCTCGACGTCCCCGAGCCGCCCCCGTTCCTCAAGCCCGACATGACCGTGTCGATCGACCTGACGATCGCGACCAAGCCGGACGCGCTGACCGTCCCGAGCGACGTCGTGCGCGGCGCCGCCACCGCGACGCCGTGGGTGCAGCTCGTCGAGCGCGGTCGCCTCGTGCGCCGGGACGTCGAGCTCGGCATCCGCGGCGACGGCGCGATCGAGGTCACCTCCGGGCTCGACGAGCGGAGCGAGGTGGTCGTGCCGGACGGCCGCCAGCTGGCCGCCGGCGCGCGCGTGCGCACGGAGCGCCGCTGATGCCGTTCGAGTGGTTCGTCGCGCTGCGCTACATGCGCGATGCCCGCGGGCAGACGATCCTCATCCTCGCCGCGGTCTCGGTCGGCGTGAGCGTGCTCGTGTTCCTGTCGGCGCTGATCGACGGCCTCCAGGTCTCGCTCATCGACAAGACGCTCGGCTCGCAGGCGCACATCACGCTGCGCGTGCCTCGCGAGGAGGCGCGCCCGCTCGTCGAGCCGACCGAGGCGCGCGCCGTCGCCCGCCTGCGCGAGGAGCGGCCGCAGCGCCTGCGGTCGATCGATCAATGGCCGAGCGTGATCGCGGAGATCGAGGGGATGCGCGGCGTGATCGCGGTCTCGCCCGCCGTCACCGGCGCCGGCTTCGCCGTGCGCGCCGACGCGAAGAACCCGATCGTGGTGCGCGGCGTCGAGCCGGAGCGCTTCCTGGCGATCATCGACCTCCGCGACCGGATGGTCGCCGGCCGCTTCGAGGTCGGCGGCGACGACATCGCGATCGGCTCGACGCTCGCCCGCGAGCTCGGGGTCGCCCCGGGGGACAAGATCCGCATCCGCTCGAGCGAGGGCGTGGAGGTCGTCGCCACGGTGCGCGGCGTGTTCACGCTCGGCAACGAGGCCGTGGACAGCACGTGGGTGGTGACGTCCTTGCGGCAGGCGCAGGCGCTCTTCGTCCTGCGCGCCGGCGTGACGACGATCGAGCTCAAGGTGGCCGACGTGTTCGGCGCCGAGCGCCTCGCCGCCGAGATCCGCGGCCGCACCGGCCTGCGCGCCGACAGCTGGATGACGGTGAACGCCGAGCTCCTCGCCGGCCTCACCGCGCAGTCGAGCTCGAAGCGGATGATCGAGGTGTTCGTGATCATCGCGGTCGCGCTCGGCATCGCGAGCGTGCTCATCGTCTCGGTGGTCCAGAAGTCGCGCGAGATCGGCATCCTGCGCGCGGTCGGCACGCCCCCGCGCCGCATCCTCCTCGTCTTCCTCATCCAGGGCGGCGTGCTCGGCATCGCCGGCTCGATCGTCGGCTCGGGCCTCGGCGCCGCGTTCGCGAAGCTGTTCGAGTCCCTCGCGACCGACGCGAGCGGCGCCCCGCGGTTCCCGGTCCAGCTCGATCTCGAGCTGTTCGTCATGGCGTGCGCGCTCGCGACCGGGGTCGGCATCCTCTCGGCGGTGATCCCCGCGCGGCGCGCCGCGCGCCTCGATCCCGCGGCGGCGATCCGCAATGCCTGAGCCCGCGCCGGTGCTCGTCGTCGAGGGCGTCGTCAAGGAGTACGGCGACCGGGTCAAGACCCGCGCGCTCGACGGCGTCGACCTGGTGCTCGAGGCCGGTGAGCTGACCGCGCTCATGGGACCGTCGGGCTGCGGCAAGAGCACGCTCCTCAACATCGTCGGCCTGCTCGATCGCGCGACCGCGGGTCGCGTCGTCGTCGCCGGCCAGGACACCACCGGCCTCGACGAACGCGCGCTCACCACGCTGCGGGCGCACGCGCTCGGCTTCGTCTTCCAGTTCCACCACCTCCTGCCGGCGTTCACCGCGCTCGAGAACGTCATGCTGCCGGCATGGGGTGACCGCGGCATGCCCACGCGCGAGATGCGCGCCGACGGCGAGGAGATGCTGCGCGCCGTCGGCCTCGCCGACCGGATGCACTACCGCGCGAACCACCTGTCCGGCGGGCAGCAGCAGCGGGTGGCGATCGCGCGCGCGCTCGTCCGCAAGCCGCGCCTCGTGCTCGCGGACGAGCCGACCGGCAACCTCGACACCGCGTCGTCCGAGGAGGTCTTCGCGCTCATGCGGCGGTTCAACCGCGAGCTCGGCATCACCTTCCTCGTGGTCACCCACGACCCCCGCATCGCCGCGCACTGCGACCGCGTCGTGGAGATGGTCGACGGCCGCATCCGGAACGGAAACGGGGAGCCTTTCGGCTCCCCGCGGTTGGTGGAGATAAGCGGGATCGAACCGCTGACCTCCTGAATGCCATTCAGGCGCTCTCCCAGCTGAGCTATATCCCCAACCGACTCCGGCGAGCCGGAGCGGGAAGCTGATTACCTCCCCCTCCCCGGTCTGTCAAGCTACCCGGCGGAGCCTTTGAGGTTCCGCGGCGTTCGGTGGTACTACAGGTCGTGCGCCCGAGGATCGGCCAGCTCCTGCTCGAGGCCGGGCGGCTGTCCTCCGCCGACCTCGACCGCGGGCTGGCCGCGCAGCGCACGAGCGGGCTCCGGTTCGGATCGACCCTCGTCCAGCTCGGGCTCGTCACGAGTGACGAGGCGGCCCGCGCGCTCGCGCGCCAGTACGGGATCCCGGCCGCGCTCGAGCGCCACCTCGCGGGGCGAGACCCGGCGCTGACGGCGCGCTTGCCCGCCGAGGTCGCGCGCGAGCTCGTCGCGCTGCCGGTCGCCCTCTCGCGCGGCGGCGAGGGGCTGAACCTGGTCGTCTGCATGCGCGACCCGGCGCCGCCCGTCATCGCCGACCTGCGGGCCGCCGCGCGCATGCCGATCATCGCGAGCGTCGCGTGCGAGCTCGTCCTCCGCCGCGAGCTCGACCTCGCGTATCCGCCGCCGGTGGAGGACGACTCGATCGACATCGACGTCGACGAGCCCTCGCAGCCGTTCCCGTCCCTCGGCGAGGTCGACGAGCTGTCGCTCGTCGAGCTCGACGATCAGTACGTCGTGAAGGACCACTCGCAGAGCGCGAGCGCGACCGGGTCGGTGCCGGTGATCGAGAAGCTCGCCGAGAAGCGGCAGACCGCGCCGCGCGCGAGCGTCCCGCCTCCCGACGACATGTCCGTGCCGGCGCCCGGCCCGAGCCGCGTCTTGCGCCCCGACGAGGCGATCGCCGCGCTCGCCGCCGCGGGCGAGGCGGCCCAGGTGTCGCAGATCGCGATCGACTGCCTGCGCGGGCTGTGGAAGGGCGGGCTCATCCTGCAGGTGAAGGACCGCGAGCGCCTCGCGCTCGGCGAGCACGGCTTCGGCGGCAGCGTGCGCGAGGAGACGGTCGAGTCGATCGTCGTGCCCCTCGACCAGCCGTCGGTCCTGCGCAACGCGCACGACGATCGCCGCCCGTTCGCCGGCGAGGCGCCGATCGGCTCGACGGTGCAGGACCGCTTCCTCCGCCTGTTCGCCGACCTGGGCTCGCGCACGGTCGCGGTCGCGCCGGTGCTCGTGCGCGCGCGTCCGGTGGCGCTCCTCTTCGGCATCGCGCCGCTCGGCAACCTGCCCGAGGCGAGCGCCGCGCTCGCCGCGCTCGCCAACGCGATGGGCACGGCGTACCTGCGCATCATCCTCGCGTCGAAGTGACGCGCCGCCGCCCGCTCAGAACGGGACGGCGGCGCGACGCTCGACGACACGACGCGCCCGAGGTCGGCCGCCACGACGCTCGCCACCGCCCGCTCGCTCACCATCCGGTGGCGCACCGCCGCGCGGTCCGCGAGCACCGAGCGCGGCGCCGGCTTCCGGTCGAACGTGTCGTAGGCAAACGTCCGGCATGCGGCGGTCACGGCGACCGCGGCGACGACGATCCCGCGCGTGACCGGGTGACAGTGGCCACGCGCCGCGGTTGCGCACCGATCGTCAGGTCGAGTGCGGCCGCACGCGCAGGAACGGCAGGAGCGGAAGCGCCGACAGGAACGCGAACAGCATGAAGACCTGGAACATCGCGTCCCAGCCATACTCGGTGCTGATCCAGACCGTGAAGAAGCCCTGCACGATGCCGCCGATCGAGCCGATGCCGTTCACCAGGCCGCACGCGAGCGCGGCGGCGTGCGGGCCACCGAGATCCTGCGACGCCGCGCCCGACACGAGCGAGTCGGCGGCGAAGAGCGTGCCGCCGATCAGGCTGAGGCCGACGATGTTCCACACGAGCCCCTCGTCGCCGATCACGCGGTAGAGCCCGAGCGCGCCGCACAGGGCGAGGCACCAGAACGCCGCGGTCGCGATGCGCCGGCGCCCCAGCAGGCGGTCGGCCATGAAGCCGGCGAACACGACCAGCGGGATCCCGCCCGCGTCGAACGCGATCGACACGTAGCCGGCCTTGGCCGCGTCGAAGTGATACGCCTCGTACAGGTAGAACGGCAGCCAGTAGATGAAGGCGTACCGCATCATCTTCATGAAGAAGTAGGTGGTGCCGAGGCACCAGACGCGCGCGTTCTTCAGCACGACGGGCCACGCCGCGCGCCGCAGCTCGTGCAGCTGCGCGTCCGTCAGCTTCGCGTCGATCTCCGGGTTGGCGTACCCGAGCTCCGACGGCCGATCGCGCACCGCCAGCCAGAACGTGAGGGCGACGACCGTCACCCACAGCGCCGGCCCGAGCAGCGCCGCGCGCCAGCCCCAGACGAGCAGCGCGGTCGCCAGCAGCTTGGCCGCGACGCCGCCCGCCTGGTAGCAGGTCGACCAGACGCCCATCTTCTCGCCGCGCTCGCGCGCGCTGAACCACGACGCCATCAGCTTGCCGTTGCCCGGCCAGCCGGTCGCCTGCACGAAGCCGTTGAGCGCCCACAAGAGGATGAAGATCGAGATGATGCTGTTGAGGCCGAACGCGACGGAGAGCGCCGCGCTCGCCAGCATGCCGAGCGTGACGAGGCGGCGCGGCCCGAGCACGTCGCCGAGCGCGCCGTGCACGAACTGGCCGACGCAGTACGCCGACAGGCTCGCCAGGTCGATGTAGTTGAGCTGGTCCTTGGTCAGGCCCAGCTCCTGCTGCATCGGCTTCTTCGCGACCGAGAAGTTCGAGCGCGTGAAGTAGTACGAGAAGTACGACAGCCAGGAGACCCAGAACACGCGCTGCTCGACGGACGCGGGCGCGCGCGGGGGCTCGGTCATGGCGGGGACACTACCTCAAGGCACCGCCGGCGCGCCCGCCGCCACGGAGACGAAGAAGGCGCGCCAGTCGGAGATCGCCTGGTTCACGCGCGTCGACACGAAGTGGCCGTCGAACGCCAGCTGTCCGTCGTACTGGAAGAGCGCGCCGAAGCGCGTCTGGCCGTCGCCGCCGAGCACGCCCGGCGACAGCGTCACCGGTCGCTGATCGAGGGTGAGCCCGGTGATCGGCGACACGACCGGGTCCGCGATCAGGAGCCCGGCCGCGAGCGCCGTGTTGTTCATCGTCGACTCGGGCGAGAACGTGTCGCCGCGGCCCCACGGCACGAGCACGTGCTTCGACGCGACGCCGGCCGGCGGGCGGCGGATGAGCATGCCGCTGTAGTTGATCGGATCGATCCGGTCGAAGAACGTCTGCCACAGGATCATCACCGGGTGGCCGCCGCCGAGGCGCTCGCCGACGAGCAGCTCGAGGCCGGCGCGCGCGTCGACGGGGCTCTGCTTGTTCAGGATGCCCTCGATCAGCACCGAGCCCGCGCCCGAGAACACCGCGGCCGGCGCGAGGTCCGTCACCGCGATCGCGGGGATGCCGACGTTCGAGCCCTGCGAGTGTCCGAAGTAGTAGACGCGCGTGGCGTCGAGGTCGACCGAGCCCGGCCCGGCGACGGCGCCCGCCGGCACCGCGAACGGCGCGACCTGCGCGACGCGCAGCGCCTGGATCACGTCGACCGCGCCCTGCAGGTGGTTGTCGCGCGCGGCGCGCGGGTTGACGAGGTTGAAGACGAGGCTGTCGGGCGTGCGGCTCGACGAGCCGCGGCGCTCGCCGTGACCGACGCCGTCGAACGTGAAGGTCGCCATCGGCGTCGACGCGCCGGCGAGCGTCTCGGCGATGGTGTCGGCGACCGCCGCCTTGAAGCTGCCGCCGGTGCCGTGCGCGTGCACGACGAGCGGCCAGCCGCCGGCCGGCGCCGTGCCCTTGGGGATGGTGAGCGCGAAGCACACGTCGATCGTCCCCTGCGCGACCGGCTGGTCGTCCTCGTAGCGGATGTCGCCGCCGTCGGCCGGGCGCTCGTACGGCAAGGTGCCGGCCTGGTAGCTCGACACGCTCATGCGGCCGTGGAGCTCCCAGAAGTTGCCGCTCGAGTCGCCGCACGCGCGCGTCGCGTCGGACGCGCACGGCGACGGCGTCTGCCCGTCGCACAGGGTGACGCTCGTGAGCGCGGGCAGCGCCGCGGCCTCGACCTGCGCGCGCAGGTCGCGCGCGACGCGGCTGTGATCGGCGACGGTGAACACCGTCGCGGTCGCCACGTCGGCCGCGGTGCGCGACGTGCGCTGCAGGTAGTCGCGGAACACCGCGTAGCGGTTCCACGCACGCAGCATGTCCGGATCGGTCGGCGCGGTCGTGCCGAGCAGCGTCACGAGGTCCGCGTCCTGCGCCGGCGCGTTGCCACTCGCCGCGCGCACGGTCGACGCGATCCACGCCGCGTACGTGTGCCCGGGCAGGAGCGGCTGCGACATCGGGTTCGACAGCGTGAGCGCGTTCTGGCAGAGGAACTTGCCGCGCCCCGTCGTGTAGCCGAACTGGCGGCCCATGTTGACGCCGTAGCCGGGCGCCTGCGGGTCGGTGATGTCCACGAGGAACACCGCCGAGCCGTCGCGCACGGTCTCGAAGTCGAGCGGCGACGAGAAGCGGAAGATCACCGGCGCCACGCTCGAGAAGCCGTCGAAGTCGGCGGCGAGCGCGTCGGCGTAGAGGTCGACGATGTCGACGCCGAGGATCGAGAGCCCCGGCCGCGGGAAGTCGGAGAGCTCGAGCGTGCCGTCGGCCTTGACGCGCGCGTCGTTGGGGAACGGCAGGCGATAGAAGTCGGGGAGCGCCGCGCCGGCGCGCGGCACCTGCACGTAGCCGCGGAACGGCGACTGGTCGGGCGCGCAGTCCACGCCCTCGAACGCGGGGAAGGCGTCCTCGGACGACGCGCACCGCCCGCCGACCGTGCACGCGAGGCCCGGCAAGCAGTCGGTCAACGCGCCGCACGTGTCACCGAGGTCGCCGGCGCCGCCCGGCTCGCACGTGCCCGCGAGCCCGGAGAGCTCGCACACCAGCTCGGGCATGCAGTCCGCGCCCGAGATGCACGCGTCGCCCGCGCCTCCGCCGCCTGCCGGCGCGCACACGCCGTTGCGCGCGCAGAAGAGGCCGTCGGTGCAGTCGCGGTTCGCGGAGCACGGCGCGCCGACGCCGAGCGTGCCCGGCTCGGTGCACACGCCGGCCGCGCACACGAGGCCGTTGCCGCAGTCTGCCGCCACCTCGCACGTGCTGCCGACGCCGCCGTCGGGCGTCGCGGGCTCGTCATCGCTCGAGAACAGGAAACAGCCGCCGAGCGCGAGCACGGCGGCAAGAACGGGTGCGCAAGCCAGGCGCATATCTACCCCCGATAGGCCAGGTTGCGAGGATATCGCGCGGCCGCGGCTGCGGGGGCGGCGTGCGCTATCTCACCTTTGCCGACCCCGGATCCGGGCCCTTGCCTTTCCCCACGGCCGGGTGCAAAACGACGCACCCGTGCTCGATTCCGTCGCTCACGTGATCGTCCTCGATGACCGAGGAGCTCTTCGCGCGCCACGGCGCGTGGACGTTCTCCATCGCGCGCTTCGTGCCGGTCGCGCGTCACTTCATCTCGATCCCTGCAGGCGTGGCGCGCATGCGGCTGCCGGTGTTCATCCTACAGAGGATGCTCGCGGCGACGGTGATCGCGTTTGGTTGGATCCGCAAGCGTCGGGCCGCGCAGCGCGCCGGGAGTGCGACGGCCGCCACGCAGGTCCCCTCCGCCGCCGAGTAGGGTCCGCAAAGTAGGGACAGTCATGCGAAAGGTGGTAGCTTCGTGACGATGTCGTTGTCTGCCGAAGCGGTCGCGGTCCACGTGCTCGACCGGCACGAGACCGAGGTCGTGGACCAGGCGCTGCGGATCGTCGCCGCGCGGGCGCCGAAGGACGCGCAGATCCTCCGCGACCTGATCGACCAGCTCCGCCAGACCAACGCCCTCCTCGACAGCTGCCGGCCCCTGCGCTCGCCGACGGCGCTCGGCGGCGAGGGGCGCAACGAGCGCACGCTGATCGATCACCTGGTCACGCTCGACGGCCTCTCGGGCGACCTGACGCTCCCGCTCAAGGCGACCTTGTCGCGCACGTGCCTCCTCACGAAGATCATGTTCCTCCGTGGCTTCATCAAGGCCACGATCGCGTGCCACGAGGACGGCGCGACCCACATCCGCGCGCTCGTGCACGATCTGAACGAGGAGCTCGCCCAGTCGATCTACACGCTCCTGTGCGAGGAGCTCTTCCTCGCGCTCCTGCGCAAGCGCGACATCAAGATGTCGATCAAGCGGTGCGCCGCCGACCAGCTCATCTCGATCTGGGACGACGCGACGATCGAGATCGACGACTTCGCGCCGATGCTCGAGTCGGCGTGGCACGCGCGCAACCGGGTCACCAGCAACTACGGCTGCCTGCTCGGCGCGTCGGAGACGTTCCGCCTGGCGAGCGAGGACTGCAACCCGCTGGTCATCGACTTCTTCGCGCGCGAGGACCGGTCCAAGGACGAGGGCCAGGCGTTCGAGGAGTTCCTCTTCAACATGACGACCGAGGAGCTCGCGACCCTGCGCGCCGCGATGCGCGACGCCGGCCTCACCGCGGTCTCGCCCGCGTGGGCGGCGCAGATCGTCGGGCGTCAGCTCGAGGAGCTCGAGCACTCGCGCGAGATCGACCCGATGGCGCTCTACCGCTCGTACAACCGGCGCCAGCTCGCGGCGGACTACCGCCTCATGTCCGGCGCCCCCGGCCCGCGCCGCACGGCCGAGGGCTACCTGATCGTGCACCTGCTCGATCAGCCGAAGTCCGAAGCCGACTGAGCGTGAGCGATCAGGCCTTGGCCGCGGGCGCCGCCTGCGTGGCGGCCATGTGCTTCTCGATCAGCCGCGCGAGCTCGGGGATGGCCTCGATGACGTTCTTCTTGGCGTTGCCCCGCATCTTCTCGTAGGCCTTCTTGGCCGTCGTGTGCGAGGTCTTGGCGGCGCGCTCGTCCGTGACCTGGAGGAGGTCCTCGGCGACGTCGTCCGAGCGCGCGATCACGAACTCCGCGAACGTGCCCGAGCCGCCGGCCGACCACTTGTCGTGGTGCGGCTGGAGCTTGCCCAGCCAGTCATCGAGCAGGGCGTCGACGACCGACGGCACGAACCCGCGCTTGATCGTCTTGATCGTCGCGTACGCGCCCTTGATCGCCATGCCGGAGAGCCCGCTCTTCGACTTCACCTGGGCGTCGATCAGCTCGACGCACTCCTCGATGACCTTGGCCCGGACGGGCTCCACTCCGATGCGCTCGACGAGGCTTTGCGACATACGACCCGCGTGTATATGACGTCAGGGCGTGAATGTCACCCCGAAGCGCTCGCAACGCGTCGACATCTGACCACGATCGAAGTCGGGCAGCTGGAGCCAGTACTTCTGCGCCATCTCGGCGTCGCCGAGGATGCACGACGACGAGACCACGACGCGCAGCATGCGCACGGTGCCCGGCTGCCGGTCGAGGAGCTTGAGCGCGAGCTGCCGCGCGTCGTCGTAGCTGTGGCGGTCGTAGAGCTTGTTGGCCTGCAGCATCGCCGCGTCGAGGTCGGGGTTCAGCGCGGGGTCCTCGACCTCGGTGCCCGGCGTCGAATCGCGCCGCAGCTTCTCGGCGAGGCGACGGTCGACCTCGGTCGGTGAAGGCGCCTTCGCCTTGTCGCCGCCGCGGGTGAAGCCGCCCGCGTTCAGATCCTCGATGCGCGGCGCCCGACCCGTGCTGTCCGTGTCGGACGACGACCCGCGCTCGGGGCGGGCGGCCGCCTGCGCCACGGCCACGTCCGACGGTGGCGCGGCGCCGGACTTCTTCACCTCGATGAGCAGGTACACCCCGCCGATCGCCACCAGGGCCGCGAGCGCGCCGAGGACGATGCTCCGGATGTTCGTCACGGTTCAGCTTCGTTCTAGCACACGTGGCCTGTCGCACATTGTCGCACCGCTTTGATGTTGACTCAGCCTCGGCAAGTGAAGGAAAAGCGCCCCCGATGAAAAGCCTTCCATCCTTTCTTTCGCTTCTCGGCGTCGTCGCCGCCTCGGCCTACGGGCTCGCGGGCTGCGGCGGGGACGAGATCACGTGTGGTACGGGGACGGTGCGCGAGGGTGATACCTGCGTTCCGGAAGCGACGTGCGGCACAGGAACAACCCTCCAGGACGGTGAGTGCGTCCCGGATGGCTCGGTGATCTGCGAGCAGGGCACGGTCTTCGACATGACCACCGGCACCTGCGTGGTCGATCCGTCGGCGTGCGCGGCGGGCACCGTCCTCGTCGGCGGCGAGTGCGTCCCCGAGGACGAGACGCTCACCGCCGATCTCGACGAGGCCGCCGAGCCCAACGACGACACCGGCGCCGGCGCGTTCGACGTGCCCGCCCTGAACGAGGACATCACGATCCATGGCTGCATCACGCCGCGCGCCGGCGCGGCCGACTCCGACGCGTGGATCATGACGGCCACCGGTCCGACGCTGCTCGAGATCACCGCCGACGGCGTCGGCGGGCTCGCCGCTGGCTTCATCGTGCAGGACCTCTCGATCGCGCAGCTCCCGAACTACTCGCGCTTCGGCATCAACCTCGCCGGCGACACCTCCAGGCGCCAGGTCTACCTGCCGGTCGCGGGCGACTACCTGCTCGTGATGGACGACTCGCGCGCGCTGCTCCTCGGCGAGGCCGCGGGCGGCGACGGCACCTGCTACTACGGCACGATCAAGACGGTCCCGATGCCGGCGGCGACCGCGGCGACCTTGCCGCAGACCACCGGTGAGGACGCGGGCAACGTTCGCGTCCTCTCCTACCAGGCCGACCAGATCGCCGACATCATCGACATGACCCAGACGACGACGAGCGCGAGCATGCTGCCCGCGTTCATCGTGCGCAAGAACGGCCAGTTCCACGCCTCGGCCGCGTACGACCAGACCAACGACGTCCCGCCGTTCTACTCGGTCGGTGGGCTGAACACGACGGACACGGTCGAGATCGTCGTCGACCAGATCTACAACTTCGCGCTCTCGCCGCAGCCGTACACGTTCGACTTCATCGACATCGCGGCGCAGCCGCTGCCGACGGACGGCTCGGCCGCGACCGTGACCAAGAAGAACGACACCCTGCCCAACACCCCGTGGTGGGAGTGGAACTTCCTCTACTTCGACGTCGCCACCGCGGGGCAGGTCGTGCACTTCGACCTCACCTCGTCGGCTCCGGCCGCCATGGTCATCGTCCGCGCCGACGTGTTCACCCTCACCGGCGCGTTCGACGCGATGGCGCGGATCGATCTCACCACCGCCGACACCGAGGAGTTCTCGGGCGAGTACATCCGCTTCGCCCGCCCGGGCCGCTACTACTTCATGGCGCTCGACGTCGAGGGGACCGGCGGCGACACGTACACGATCACGTCGACGCTCGTCGCCACGACGCCGAGCGCGGTCACGTATGGCACGGCCCTCACCGGCCAGGCGCTGCCCGCCGAGGGCTCGGGCTTCCACAGCCTCGACCTGCCGGTCACGACCTGGATCCAGGCGGGCGTGCCGACCGCGGCCGACTGGGGCGGTGACGCGGACATCCAGCTCTACGATCTCGCCGGCGAGGGCTGGCTCGACGTCGACTACAACCCGGTCCAGACGAGCACGGTCGCGGTCGACGGCAGCACCGTCCTCGAGCGCATCACCCGCAGCGACAACCGCGACTGGCTCGTGCGCGTGACCCCGACCGGCGCGCCCGGCACCAGCCCGACCTACACCCTCGACATCGAGGAGCGTCCGCATGCGGTGCTCGGCGAGGCGATGCCGGGCACGCCGATCACCCGCAGCGGCATGGACAGCCTGATGGCCGGCCAGAGCAAGGGCTTCATCGTCGACGGCACGAACGGCAACCAGATGACGGCGGTCATCACGCCCAGCGACGCCGGCGCCGACATCACCGCGGCCCGCCGCAACATCAGCGGCGGCGTGATCGGCTCGGTCATCGACGCCGGCGGGGACGGCGAGGCCGAGACGGTCCAGGCCGTGTTCGGAACCATGCCGGCCTACCACGCGTTCGTGGTGGAGAACGTCAGCGCGTCGACGACGACCGACCTGAGCTTCAACATCACGGCCCTGGCGCCGCGCCCGTACACCGTGTCGACGGGCACGCTCACGTACACCGACGCCTGCACCGGCACCGGCTCCTCGACGCTGCCCGCGCCGTTCGATGGTAGCGGCGACGACCAGTTCTCGGCGGTCCAGACGCTCCCCGCCGGCTTCGACTTCAGGTTCTTCGGCTTCCCGGCCGATCAGTTCGTGGTGGGGGCCAACGGCTTCATCACGTTCGGAGCCACGTCTCCGTCGTGCAGCTTCGGGTGCTACAACAACACGACGATGCCCAACACGGCGGCCCCGAACGGCATCGTCGCCGGCTACTGGGACGACCTGCGCCGCATGACGGTGTGCCGCAAGGACGAGGCCACCAAGGTCACGCTCCAGTACACCGGCGAGCTCTGGGAGGACTCGGACGTGGCGGTCGAGTTCCAGATCGTCCTCAACATGAACGGCAACATCGACCTGATCTATGGCCCGGGCCACGAGGCGGACGGCACCTCGGGGGATGGCGCCACGGTCGGCATCGAGAGCGCCAACGCCTCGCTGTTCAACCTGGTCGCGTTCAACCAGAACCTGATCGCGCCGAGCACGTCGCACACGTTCACCCCGGCGCCGTGAACCTGCAGGCTCGGGATGCGGTCGGGGAGCGCCCCGATCGCATCCCGGCCGCTTCCCCGCGCGTTCTCCGCGCGCGGGCGGCGGCGTGGCGGTAGAGTGCGTCTGCGAAAATGGCGCACTGGCGGGATGTGTTGAGGCCTCCTCCGCTGGACGGAGGCGAGCGGTCGGAGCAGGCGAGCACGGCCCACGTGATCTTGCTCGCCGGCTCGGCCCTGCTCGCGATCGCGCTCGCGATCTCGATCGCGCTGCACCCGGCGCCGTCGGGCGGGCACCTGGCCTACGCGCTCATGCTCGGGGTCCACGTCGTCGCGCTCGCGCTCCTGCGGCGCGGCGTGGTGCGGGGCGCGGTCATCTTCTTCGCGGTCGCGTACCTCGCGGTCGTGGTGATCGTGGTCGTGCGCACCGGCGGGCGCATCGCCCCGATCGGGTTCGTGCTGCCGCCGCTCGTCATCTTCGTCGGGCTCACGTCGGGCGGCCGCGGCGCGCTCGCGACCGCGTTCGCGTCGGCGGCGCTCGTCCTCGGGCTGGTCGCGCTCGAGCGCAGCGGCCGCCTGCCCGCCCCCGTCATCGAGCTCACCCAGGTGCGCATCTGGCTCGTCGCGGCGGTGTCGCTCGTCATCACCGGCGTCATGCTGCACGCCGCCCTGCGCATCATCCGCGAGTCGCGGGCGCGCGCCGCCGCCGAGGAGGCCGCCCGCCGCGCCCTGGAGGAGAAGCTGATGCAGTCACGGCGGCTCGAGACGGTCGGGCGGCTCGCTGCCGGCGTGGCCCACGACTTCAACAACGTGCTCACCGTCGTGTTCGCCGAGGTGTCGCGGCTCACCCGCATGGGCGACGACAAGATCAAGGCGTCGGCGGGCAACATCAAGGAGGCCGCCGAGCACGCGGCCGCGCTCACCCGCCAGCTCATGTCGTTCGGCCGGCAGCAGGTGCGCAGGCCCGAGCTCCTCGACCTCGCCCAGGTCACGACGCAGCTCGAGCGCCTGCTCGGCAAGTTCGTCGGCGACCGCATCCAGTTCGCGATCGAGCCCGGCGACGGCGTACCGCCGGTCCGCGCCGATCGCACCGAGGTCGAGCAGGTGCTCCTCAACCTGGTCACCAACGCGCGCGACGCCATGCCCGACGGCGGCGCGCTCACCGTGCGCACCGGCGTGGCGACGGCGGAGATGCGCGCGCGCTGCCCCGGCATCGACGGCGAGCCCGCCGTCTACCTCTCGGTCAGCGACACGGGGACGGGCATCGCGCCCGAGGTGCGCTCGCGCCTGTTCGAGCCGTTCTTCACGACGAAGGAGATCGGCAAGGGCACGGGGCTCGGCCTCGCGACGGTGCAGGCGATCGCGGGCAGCGCCGGCGGCGCCGTGCTCGTCGACAGCGAGCCGGGCAAGGGCTCGACGTTCACGGTGGTGCTGCCGCCGACCTGACGGCGCCTGCGACCTACCGGACCTCGAGGAGCTCGACCTCGAAGAGCAGGGTCGCGTTGGGCGGGATGACGCCGCCGGCGCCGCGGGCGCCGTAGCCGAGCTCGGGCGGGATGAGCAGCGTGCGGGCGCCGCCGATCTGCATCGTCGCCACGCCCTCGTCCCAGCCCTTGATGACGCGCCCCTGCCCGAGGGGGAACGAGAAGGGCTGGGCCCGGTCGTGGGAGCTGTCGAACTTCGCGCCCTTGGAGCCGTCCACCCAGAGCCAGCCGGTGTAGTGCATGACGCAGGTCTGGCCCGCCCGGGGCTGTGCGCCCGTGCCCGGCCGGGTGTCCTCGTACGAAAGTCCGCTAGGGGTCGTGGTCATCGCCATGGCGGCATCCTATCCGCTCCTCGCCGTTCGCTGACCGGAGTCGGCGAACCTTCGGCCGAGCTGTCACCCCCCGCCATGGGTATGGCCTTGTAACGCCCTCACGATCTGGGGGAGAGTGCGCGAGACCGTCGTCGTCGGGCGGTCGCCGAAGGAGCGTGCCATGCGATCGATCCTCCCCGCGATGTTCTTCGTCGGCCTGGCCTCGGCGCTCGTCGCCTGCGGGCCGAGCAGCACCGCCGGTGACAACAGCGACTGTCCCGACAAGGACCTCTCGCGCGACCTCATGAACTGCGGCGCGTGTGGACACGCTTGCGGCGTCGGTGAGGTGTGCGTGAACGGCGACTGCGACGGGGCCTGCGATCAGGGCGAGACGCTCGAGTGCTACGACGGCCACCCGTCGACGGAGGACGTCGGCCCCTGCCGCGGCGGCATGCGCATGTGCCTCCCGTCGGGGCAGTGGAGCGAGTGCCTCGGCCAGATCGTCCCGGCGCTCGAGGTGTGCGGCAACGGCATCGACGAGAACTGCAGCGGCGAGGCCGACGAGAACACCGACGAGGACATGGACGGCTTCACCACGTGCGACGGCGACTGCTGCGACTCGTTCGAGTGCGCGCAGCCGGGGCTCGTGAACCCGGGCGCGTTCGACGCGGCCGGCAACGCGCTCGACGACGATTGCGACGGCATGATCGACAACACCGCCGTCGTCTGCGACATGGGCCTCGTCTCGGGCTCGCCCAACGCCGTCGACTACGCCAAGGCGATGGACATCTGCCAGACCGCGACCGAGGCGTCGCGCCGCTGGGGCCTCATCGACGCGGCCTTCAGCCTGACCAACGGCACCGGCTCGCCGGCCTCCGAGGCGCGCTCGATCCGTACCATGTTCGGCACCGGCCTCGTGCCCCAGGCCGGCTCGAGCTTCACGCTGCTCTCGAGCGGCAACGCCGCCTCGCCGGGTCAGACGAACCCGTCGCACGTCGACTTCACGACGTCGGCCGAGCACGACATCTCGGCGCCGTTCCCCGCCGACTGGCTGGCGCTGCAGAACCCGGCGGGCCAGCTGCCGAACGCGATGGGCTGCCCGATGATCAACGGCGGCACCGCCGCCGAGGATCCGATCATGCTGACGCTCCGCGTCCGCGCGCCGTCGAACGCGAAGTCGTTCAGCTTCCAGAGCAACTTCTACTCGGCGGAGTACCCGGAGTGGGTGTGCAGCCCGTACAACGACTTCTTCGTCGTGCTCCTCGACTCGATGTGGAACGGCAACCCGGCCAACCCCACCGACAAGAACCTCGCGTTCTACCGGAACCCGGCCGGCATCATCTATCCCGTCGGCGTGAACCTCGCCCACGGCAACACCGGCCTGTTCACGCAGTGCGTGAACGGCACCACCGGCTGCCTCGGCACGGGCGGCACGATCTCGACCTGCCAGAGCACGGCGCAGCTCGCCGGCACCGGCTTCGACCGGCCGGCGGCGGGCTCGTGCGACCTCAACAGCCTCTCGGGCGGCGGCACGGGCTGGCTGACGACGAGCGGCAACGTGAAGGGCGGCGAGATCATCACGCTGCGCATCGCGATCTGGGACACGAGCGACCAGCGCCTCGACTCGCTGGTCGTCCTCGACAACTTCCAGTGGTCGGTCGACACGTCCGACCCGGGCACCGTCATCGGCAAGCCGACCCGGCCGGTGAACCCGGCTGGTTCGAGCTCCAACGAACTGCGCTGAAGCGCGCCGCAGGCCCGCCGGAGGCTCAGGGCGCGACCGAGACCGTGCCGACGAACGAGTGCGGACCGCAGCGGAAGCGGTACGTGCCCGGGGCCTCGAAGCGCACGCACGTGTCGCCGTTGAAGTCGGCGGTGAAGAGGCCGTCGTTGGAGATCGCGTTGTGCTCCGCCGGCATCGTGAACTTCACGACGGTGTCGACGGTGACGCTCGTGATCGCCGGGCTGAACGCGAAGCCCGAGGTCGTGATCACCGGCGAGGTGACGCCGGTGCACGACACCTCCGAGGCTGCGAGCGGCGCGGCGTCGGGGCCGGCGGGTGCGTCGATCGGCGGGTTGTTGCCGTCGTCGTCGCCTCCGCAGGCGGCCAGGAGCAGGACTGCGAACAAGGATGAACGCAAGGGCCAAGACATGGCCCCGAGTATGCCGGAGATGCAGGAGATACAGGTGGGATGTTGTCCTCCGCGCCGCGCTGCGTTGCCGCGATGCCGCAGCGCGTGATACGCATGACAACAGGGGGTCTGCCCATGGCCGAGGCGCGCATCATCAAGCGATACGCCAATCGCAAGCTTTACGACACCCAGCACAGCCGGTACGTCACGCTGGACCAGATCTCGGAGATGATCCGGGCTGGTGACGACGTGAAGATCGTCGACAACAAGACGAAGGAAGACCTGACGTCGGTGACGCTGGCGCAGATCATCTTCGAGGAGGAGAAGAAGCAGCGCAGCTTCCTCCCGTTGACGGCGATGCGGAACATCATCCAGAACGGCGGCGAGTGGTTCGCCGAGGCGCAGCGCCGGGTGTCGCGCGTCCTGCCGTTCAAGCGCGACGAGACCGAGGACGGCCCGCCGGGGGAGTACGACGAGGAGCCGCCGCCGCCCGAGGCGGACACCGGGGCGCCGGACGACGACTCGACCTACGCCGGCACCAAGAAGCAGGAAGGGCTCGCCCTCATGCGCGAGTTCCGCGAGTGGGTCACCGAGCAGCAGCACGCGCTCGAGGACTGGCAGAGGCGCGTCGACGGACGCGTGCGCAGCGTGGTCGACAACATCTCGCCCTTCGGCGCGCTCCACAAGGACGTGAAGACGCTGTCGGACCGCATCGCCGAGCTCGAGGCCAGGCTGCAGAAGCTCGCCGAGGACGAGTCGAACGACAAGCACTGACCGAGGCTGCGCCTCGGTCGGGCCGAGCGGGCGTCCTTCGACCGTTTCGCTCGCTCAGGACGAACGGGCGCCGTCGCTCAGGGCGAACGGGATTGCAGGGCGGCGTCGACGAGCTGGCGCTGGTACTCGGCGAGGGCGCTGCCGTAGCCGCCGAAGCCGTCGGGGCGCGCGGCGGCAAGCGCGGCCTCGAGCATGGTGGCGAGGGCGAGCGTCGAGTGGCCGGCGGCGTGGAGCGCGAGCGCGAGGAAGGCGCGGAGCGTGGCGTCGTCGGGGTGGAGGGCGGTCGCCTCGGCGAGGTGCGCGACGGCGTCCTCGGCGCGGCCCGGGCTGCGCATGATCGCGCCGAAGTCGTCGAGGAGCTCGGAGTCGATGGACATGGCCGCGGCCACTCTAGCGCCGCGCCGGGATTCCGGACATCGGTGTCGTGATGACGGAGGGGCGGAGACGAGATGACGCGGACTTGCGCTGGCGCGGCGGGTGCAATCGGGACGCCCCGTGAAGCGGATGATCCGGTCGGTCGTGATCCCGTGCCTGGCGCTGGCCTTTGGCGGATGCCTCGAGGCCGAGGACGACGTGGTCCAGTTCGCCGAGGACTTCGAGGACGGGATCGAGGGCTGGACGGCGAGCGGCGAGCTCGGCGTCGTCACCACCAACCACCCCGGCGAGCACGCGCTGTGGCTGACGCCGGGGGCGAGCATCACGCACCCGCTCGACATCACGCGCGCGATCGACACCGACGAATCGCCGTACGGCGACGGCTTCACCGACGGGAACTGGGTCGAGTACTCGGGCGACTGCGGCGGCCGCCCGGCGCTCGCGCTCGAACCGACGACCGAGCCGCCGGGCACGCTGGTGCGCGTGCGGCTGGTGCTCGAGGGCCCGCCGCGCGACGGCTTCACGCGGACCAAGCTCATGTTCCCGGCCCTGCCCCCGTTCATCCCGGCGCCCGACGACGACGAGGATCCGTATGCCCCGAACGACCCGCCCGACGTCCGCTTCACCTCGCTGGTCGTCGCCGCGCAGGCGCCCTGCCACCTCGACAACCTGCGCCTCATGGTCTCGGGAGGCACCCTTGGCTACTAGCGCGCACCACGCCGTCATGATCCTCGGCGCCCTCGCCGCCCTCGCGGTCCCCGCCGCGGCCCAGCCGTCGCTGACGCCCACGACGTGGGAGGCCGCGCCCGAGCCGCCGCCCGTCCTGCGCCGGCTGCACGTCGCGCTCGGCGGCGGGCTGCGCTTCACGAACCTCGACGTCCACGACGAGGCGAGCAAGATGCAGCTCCTCGAGTACGGCTGGGCCAGCGCGCGCTCGCCGGTGATGCCCCAGTTCGCCGCGGAGCTCGAGTACCTGCTCGCGCCGATCATCGACATCGGCGTCGCCGTCTCGACGGCACACAGCGATCACGCCGCGGGCATCGACTGGAACGACCGCGTCGAGACGCGCACGACCAGCATCGCCCTCGTCGCCAAGGTGCACTGGGCGCTGCAGCGGCCGTTCATCCCCGAGCCGCGCGTCGACCTCGGCGTCGCGCGCCGCACGATCACGGTGCACGGCACCGAGGACACGGACGCCGTCCCGTTCGTGCGCGCCGGCATGGACTGGCGGCTCGGCACGCGGCGCGCCGGCGCGCAGGTGAGCGCCGGCTACGTGGTCACCGCGCGCGCTTCGTCCGGACGGCTCGACCCGGCGGTCGGCGGGCTGGACGTGACGCTTTCGCCGTTCGTTCGGTTCTAGCGCTGGCGCTCGACCGGGGCGGCTTCTTCGCCATCGCGACGATCGTGCGGTAGTCCGCCGCGGTGACCGGCTGCACGCTCAGCCGCATGCCCCGGCGCAGGACGAGCATGTCGGCGAGCGCCGGGTTCCCCCGCAGCTCGTCGAGCGCGACCAGCCGCGGCAACGTCTCCACGTACGCGACGTCGACGCAGATCCACCGCGGCTCCTCGCGCTTCGCCCCCGGGTCGTGGTACGGGCTCGACGGCTCGAACTGGGTCTCGTCGACGACGCCGGTGCGCGCGACGCGCGCCAGGCCCGCCACGCCCGGCGGCTCGCAGCTCGAATGATAGAAGAGGACGAGGTCGCCCTCCTTCATCTCGTCCCGCATGAAGTTGCGCGCCGTGTAGTTGCGCACGCCCGTCCACGGCTCGGTCCCGACCCGGGCGAGGTCGTGGATGCCGAACGTGTCGGGCTCGGTCTTCATCAGCCAGTAGCCGGGAGCCATCGCGCAGAACCTACTACGGCGATATCCTCGCCGCGTGCCCGTGGCCACGATCGAGATCGGCGCCGACGTCGACCTCTGCTGGACCTTGCTCGCCGATCCCCGGCTCGTGCCGGAGTGGGTGCCCGCCGTCGCCCAGGTCGACGTGATCGACCGCGACGCCGCCGGCCGCGCCGTGAAGGTCGCGTTCGTCGGCATGCCGTCGACCGGCAGCCTCGAGTACCAGCTCGACTACCGCTACGACGAGGACGAGCGCCGCGTCGCCTGGTCGACCGCCGGCGCGCTCGAGCGCGAGCCCGAGCGCCAGATCGTCGGCGAGGCGCGGCTCGAGGACCTCGGCGGCGGCCGCTGCCGCCTCCACTACGCGCTCGCCGCCCGGGCCGGCCGCGCGCTGCCGCAGTGGGCGAAGGACACCCTCGCCGACGACAACGCCGAGAAGGTGGCGCGCGCGTTCCAGCGCTTCGCCGAGCGGCGGGGCGGCGCTACTTGACCGGGAAGCCGCGCTTCTTCATGAGCGCCTTCACGTCGGGATCGCGGCCGCGGAACTGACGGAACGCCTCGGCGCGATCGGTCGTGTTGCCCGGCGCCAGGATGAACGACTTCATCTTGCCGGCGACGGTCGGATCGAAGACGTCGCCGGTCTCCTGGAACGCCTCGATCGCGTCGGCCGCCATCACGTCGGACCAGAGGTAGCTGTAGTAGCCGGCCGAGTACGCGTCGCTGGTGAAGAGGTGCGTGAAGTGCGGCAGGCGGTGGCGCATCGCGATCTGCGCGGGCGCGCCGATCTTCGTCATCGTCTCGCGCTCGAAGGCGTCGGCGTCGACGATCCCCTTGGGATCGGTGTGGAGCGCCATGTCGACGAGCGCCGAGGTCAGGTACTCGACCGTGGCGTAGCCCTGGTTGAACTTGCTCGAGCGGTCGACCTTGTCGAGCAGCGCCTTGGGCATCGCCTTGCCGGTCTTGTAGTGGCGCGCGAACTTGTCGAGCACGGGGCGCGAGAGCACCCACATCTCGTGCACCTGCGACGGGAACTCGACGTAGTCACGCGGCGTCGTCGCGAGCCCGGGGTAGTTCACGTCGGAGAGGAGGTAGTGGATCGCGTGGCCGAACTCGTGGAAGAGCGTCTGCGCGTCGTCGAGCGAGATGAGCACCGGCTCGCCGGGCGCGGCCTTCACGAAGTTGTTGTTGTTCGACGCGATCGTGTGGAACGTCGTGCCGGTGAACGTGTCGTGGCCGCGATAGTCGGTCATCCACGCGCCCGAGCGCTTGCCGGCGCGCGCGAAGTTGTCGCCGTAGAAGAGCCCGACGAAGTTGCCGCCGCCGTCCTTCACCTCCCAGACGCGGACGTCGGGGTGGAAGACCGGCAGCTGGCCGGAGATCTCGGTGAAGTGCAGGTCGTAGAGCTGGCCGGCCATGAAGAAGGCCGCGTTGACCATGTTGTTCAGCTCGAAGTACGGCTTCAGCTCCGCCGCGTCGAGGTTGTACTTCTTCTTGCGGACCTTCTCCTGGTAGTAGAGGTAGTCCCACGGCTCGATCGTGGCGACCTTGTCCTTCTTCGCCAGCGCCTGCATGTCCTTCACCTCCGCGGCGACGCGCGCGGCGGCGGCGGGCCAGACCCGCATCATCAGCTCGCTGGCCTTGTCCGGGACCTTGGCCATCGTGTTGTCGGACATGCGCCAGTGCGCGTGCGAGGCGTAGCCGAGGAGCGCGGCGCGGTCGGCGCGCAGCTTCACGATGCGCGCGATGGTCGCGTTGGTGTCGTTGGCGTCGCCGTTGTCGCCGCGGTTCTTGAACGCGCGCCACACCTTCTCGCGCAGCGCGCGGTTCGAGCCCGACGAGAGGAACGCGTCGACCACCGAGCGCGTGTTGACGAGCGCCCACTTGCCGTCGAGCTTGCGCTCGGTCGCGGCCGCCTTGTAGGACGCCTTCAGCGAGTCCGGCACGCCGGCGAGCTCGGCCTCGTTCTCGACCACGATCCACGTGTTCTCGTCGGCGAGCACCTTGTTGCCGAACTCGGTGAACTGGACGGCGAGCTCCTGGTTGATCTTCCCGAGCTCCTGCTTCTGCGCCTCGGTCAGCTTGGCGCCGGCGCGCACGAAGCGCTCGTAGCGCAGCTCGACCAGGCGCTTCTGCTCGTCGGTGAGGCCGGAGGTGTCGCGCGCAGCGTGGATCGCGGCGATGCGCTCGAACAGCTTGCCGTTGAAGATGATCGCGTCGAACGCGGCCGCGATCTTCGGCGACCACTCCTTGTCGACCGCCTGGACCTCGGGGCTGTTGAGGTTCGACGTCCAGACGCCGAAGTACGAGTTGGCGCGCTCGAGGTGGCGGCCGGCGTCCTCGAGTCGCGCGATCGTGTTCTCGAACGTGGGCGCCGCCGGGTCGTGCGCGATGACGTCGACCTGCGCGAGCAGGAGGTCGATCGCGACGTCGAACGCCGCCGGGAAGCCGCTCACCTTCACCTTGTCGAACGCGGGCACGCCGCCGTACGGGCCGGTGTACGGCGCGAGGATCGGGTCGGCGTCGGCCTGCGCGGTCAGGCGTTCGACCTCGGCGCGCGCCTTCTCGTGCGGCGGCAGCTCCGGCGCGGGAGCCGGATCGGAAGGCGTCGGAGCCGGATCGGTCGTCGTCGTGGTCACGGGGTCTCGCTTCGGCGTGCCCGAGCAGGCAGCCAGGAACGCGGCCAGCGTGCCGCTGGCGAGCAGGAGGGTGCGCATGGCCCGGTGCTGTACCATGTCCCATGAGACACCCGTCGCCGGATCCTTGATTCCCGCGGCGATCGCGGGGCACGTCGGTTGCAAATGGGAGGGACGCCATGGCCACGGCCCTGAGCGGCAGCGAGGACACGGTCAGCGCCGATACGGTCAGCGCCGAGGAGATCACGCGTCCTCCGTCGGACGGGCCGGCGAGCCCGCGCGCCCGCGAGCGCGCGGTCCACGTGCCGACGGATCCGGCGCACCTGCCGCTGGTCCCGACCTCGGTGTACGTCCAGCTCGACGAGGTCGGGCGCGGCGGCCTCGGCCGCATCGTGCGCGCCCGCGACACGCGCACCGGCCGCACCGTCGCGATCAAGGAGATGCGGGTCGACTCGGCCGACGCGGCGGCGCGCTTCGTGCGCGAGGCGCTCGTCACCGCCAACCTGCAGCACCCGTCGATCGTCCCCGTGTACGAGGTCGGGCGCTGGCCCTCGGGCCAGCCGTTCTACGCGCTGAAGCTCGTCACCGGGCGGCCGCTCTCGCAGGTGATCGCCGGCGCCCCCGACCTCGTCGGCCGGCTCGCGCTCGTGCCGCACGTGATGGCGGTCGCCGACGCGCTCGCGTACGCGCACGGCGAGCGCGTCATCCACCGCGACCTCAAGCCCGGCAACGTCATGGTCGGCGCGCACGGCGAGACCGTCGTGATCGACTGGGGCCTCGCGCGCCGGCTCGACCACGGCGACGTCGACTCGCTGCCGCCGCTCGCGCCGGCGGCGCCGGGGGAGACCGTCGTCGGATCGATCCTCGGCACGCCGCAGTTCATGGCGCCGGAGCAGGCGCGGGGCGAGCGCGTCGACGAGCGCGCCGACGTCTACGCGATCGGCGCGATGCTCTACCACACGCTCGCGGGGCGGCCGCCCTACGACGGGCTCGAGAGCACGGCCGCGGTGATCGAGGCCGTGCGCACGCGACCGCCGGCCGCCCTGGCGACGCTCGCGCCGGG
>JAIOII010001297.1 GCA_019912685.1 Kofleriaceae bacterium | reverse complement strand
GCGCTCGGCCTCGGCGGCGAGCGCGCGCGACGTGGCGGCGACGACCTCGCGGCGGCGGATCGGCGTGTCGAGCTCCGACAGCTCCGAGGGATGGCCGAAGAGCTCGGCGAGGCCGGGCACGTCGCGCTGCGAGATGCCGCGCGCCGCGGCGGCGTCGTCGAGGTCGGTGCGCGCGCACACCGGCGGCAGCTCGAGGATCGTCGAGATCACCGCGCGCATCGGGTAGAGCGTGGCGCCGACGCCGCTCGGATCCGCGTCCGACTGGAAGATGGTCACGCCCGCCGCCTCGGCGACGCGCGTGTACGCCTCGCGCAAGAGCGACGTGCGCCCGGAGCCCGCGTCGCCGACGAGGAGCAGCGCCGGCGCCGAGGTCTTGCCCGTCAGGAAGGCGCACAGCTCGTCGAGCGCGCCGTCGCGCCCGACGAGCGGCAGCGGGAACAGCGGCGCCGCCGGCTCGGCCACCTCGACGAGCGAGGCCGGCAGCTGCACCGCGGGCATCTCGGCGCTGGGCCGCGGCTGGCGAGGATGTCCGCATTCCGGACAGAAGCGGAAGCGGGCGGGGGAGCGATCGCCGCACGACGGGCACACGACCTCGTCGGAGAGCGGCGTGATCCGGGTGGTGGTGGTCGTGTGCGTGACCAGCTCGTCGAGCTCGTCGCGCATCTCGGTCGCGTCGTTGAAGCGCTCGGCCGGCTTCTTGGCCAGCGCGCGCCCGACGAGCGGCTGCAGCCCCCCCGGCAGGTTGCGGACGGTGAGGCCGAGCGGCGGCGGCTCCGTCTTGAGCTGCCGCGTGAGGATGTCGACGGCGGTGCCGCCGACGAACGGCGTCTGGCCGGCGAGCAGCTCGTAGAGGATGATGCCGACGGCGTAGAGGTCGCTCGCGAACGACGGCGGCGCGCCCTGGATGATCTCCGGCGCCATGTACTCGGGCGTGCCGCAGATGTTGCGGTCCTCGCCGTCGCGCGGCGCGTTCATCAGGCGCGCGATGCCGAAGTCGACGACCTTCACGTGGTCGTGACCGGTGCGCCGCTGCTCGACGACGATGTTGTCGCACTTGAGATCGGCGTGGACGACGCCGGCGGCGTGCGCTTCCTCGATGCCCGAGAGCACCTGCGACACGATGCCGAGCACGCGCGCGACGGGGATCGGGTGCTCGCGCGAGAGCAGGTGCGTGAGCGTCGGCCCGCGCAGGTACTCCATCACGATGTAGAGGAGCCCGTCGGGGGTCTGGCCGTAGTCGATGATCGAGACGGTGTTCGGGTGGTTGAGGCGGCTGGCGGCGAGCGCCTCGTCGTGGAAGCGCTTGACCAGGCGCGGGTCGCTGGCCAGCTCCTCGGCGAGGATCTTGACCGCGACGGTGCGGCCGAGCGCGATCTGGTCCGCCTTGTAGACGACTCCGGAGCCGCCGATCCCGATGCACGCGCGCAGGCGGAACTTGTCGTCGAGAATCCTCCCGACGAGTCGCTGCGCCCGGGCTAGCTCCTCGGAGACCATGGTGGGACAGTAATGGAAAATACGTCTTCTCGGACCGTTTCGTCAGGCGCGTTCGAGCACGAGGGCGATCCCCTGGCCGACGCCGATGCACATCGAGGCCAGCCCCCAGCGGGAGCGGGAGTGGGCGAGCTCGTGGGCCATGGTCAGGACCAGGCGGGCGCCCGACGCCCCGAGCGGGTGCCCCAGCGCGATGGCGCCGCCGTTGGGGTTGACCTTCTCGGGATCTAGCCCGATCTGCTCGACGCAGGGGACGGCCTGCGCGGCAAACGCCTCGTTGAGCTCGGCGACGTCGACCTGGGCGGCGGTGATGCCGGCGCGGGCGAGCGCCTTCTTCGACGCGGGGATCGGACCGAGGCCCATCGTGCTCGGAGGGACACCGGCGACCGCGGATGTGACGTAGCGGGCCAGCGGCGTGAGGCCCAGCTCCCGCATCGCCGCCTCGCTGGCGACCAGGACGGCGGCGGCGCCGTCGTTGAGGCCGGACGCGTTGCCGGCGGTGACCGAGCCGTCCCTGGCGAACACCGGCCTGAGCTTTACGAGAGTCTCGTAGGTGCTGTCGGGGCGCGGGTGCTCGTCGCTGGTCACCTGGAGCGCGGCGCCGGTCTTGCGGTCGGTGCCGGTGGTGATCGGGACGAGCTCGCGCGCGAAGCGGCCGGCGGCCTGGGCGCGGGCGCAGCGCTCCTGCGAGCGTGCGGCGAAGCGGTCCTGCGCCTCGCGCGACACCCCGAGCTCGCGGGCGACGCGCTCGGCGGTCTCGCCCATCGACAGGGTCTCGTGCAGCTCGGTCATCTTCGGGTTGACGAAGCGCCAGCCGAGCGTCGTGTCGTGGACGGTGTGGTTGCCGCGCGGGAACGCCTCGGTCGGCTTGCCCATGACGAGCGGCGCGCGTGACATCTGCTCGACGCCGCCGGCGACGACGAGGTCGGCTTCGCCGGTCGCGACCAGGCGCGCGGCGTCGGCGACCGCCTGCATGCCCGAGCCGCAGAGGCGATTGACGGTGATGCCGGGGACGGCGACGGGGAGCCCGGCGAGGAGCGCCGACATGCGCGCGACGTTGCGGTTGTCCTCGCCGGCCTGGTTGGCGCAGCCGGCGATCACGTCGTCGATGCGGTCGGCCGGGATGCGGGTGCGTGCGACGAGCGCGGCGATGACGGCGGCGAGGAGGTCGTCGGCGCGGACGCCGGAGAGGCCGCCGCCGTAGCGGCCGAAGGGCGAGCGGACTCCGTCGACGATGAAGGCGGCACGGGACATGGCCCGGTCATAGCCGAAAACTTTGACGGCGTCGCGTACGGCTCTAGCGTCGTCGACATGCAGACCGCCAAGGAGCTGTCCTGGTTCGCGATCCGGCAACCCGCGGTGGTCCGCTTCCTCGAGCGGCGCCTGTGGGCCCCCGACGGCGACGCGTTCGCGGTCGCGCTCGACGCGTCGTGTCGGCTGCACGCCGCCATGAGCATCTCCGACGGCGTCGAGCCGCCGCGCGTCGACGATCGCCTGCTGCGCGAGGGCCTCGACATGACGCCGCCCGCCAGCCTGTCGTCCTGGATCCACGACCTGATCGCGTCTGCGCCCGTGGTCCTCTCCACGTCCGAGGAGCACGAGGTCGTGCGTACCGTCACCGCGATCGCGTGGTCGCTGACCGCCAGCCGCGCCGCCGACATCGGCGACCAGCTCATCGTCTGATCCGCTACTATCGCCCCGATGCGCGGGCGTTCGCTGCTCCTTCCCTGCCTCTGCGCCCTTGCCGCACCCGCGCTCGCCGACGGCCAGCTCGAGGACCCGGAGCTCGCGCGCCGCGCCGGCCCTCCCCCTGCTCGCGCGACGTACGCCCTCCCCGCGCCGACTCCGACCCCCTTCTTCATCGGGCCGAAGGCGCAGTCCGGCGCCCTCGCCGGCAAGACCATCTACGTCTCCGCCGGCCACGGCTGGGTCTGGGACGCGAACCTCGGCCGCTGGCGCACGCAGCGCGGCAACACCCACGATCTCGTCGAGGACTTCATCTCGACGGAGACGATCTCGCAGCACCTGATCCCGCTGCTCCACGACATGGGCGCGTACGTCGTCCCCGTGCGCGAGGCCGACCTCTCCTCGGAGATGCTGCTCGTCGACGACGCCGACCCCGGC
>JAIOII010001296.1 GCA_019912685.1 Kofleriaceae bacterium | reverse complement strand
CGCCCGGCCGCTCGTCCTGCCGGCGCCGCGCGCGACGCCGCTCCACACCCAGGGCACGCTGGTCACCAACCTGCGCTACGCCGACGGGCCGCCGGGTCACCTGCAGGGGCATGGCTGCCTGCTCTCGGGCGCGTACAACATGATCGAGAACCGCGCCGACGCGCGGCTCACCACGCCGACGATCTTCGAGATCCACAGGAAGGGCGCCGGCGCGCCAGCGACCGACGCGTGGTACCTGTCGAACCCCGGCGGCTTCTACCGCGCGCTCCTCACGAGCGACCACCCGCTCTACGGCTCGCGCTACGCGCCGACCTACCTGCAGCCACCGGGCGTGATGTCGCCGCTCGTGCCGATCGTGACGAGCGGCAAGCGCGCGCTCGACGTCGGCACCGACGAGCTGCCGACGGTGCCGCAGGACGCGGCGGAGGACGCGGCGGTCGCGCGCCTGTCCGCGGTGGTCGACGCCAACACGCCGACCTGGGATCGCGACGACCTCTTCCCGCACGCGGAGATCGACGAGGCCGGCGAGGTGCAGCGCCACATCGGTCGCTTCTTCGCCGACGATACCTACCAGACGTACTTCCCGGACGCGTTCGGCATCGGCGTCCGCGCGCAGGACGGCAGCCTCGACTCGACGCCGGACGCGCTCACCGTGTTCCACGCCGAGCGCGTGCTCGACGCGTTCCAGCCGGCGCTCCTGGCGATGACCCTCCTCGACGTCGACACCTGCCACCAGGACTTCAACGGCTACCTGCGCGCGCAGCAGCTCGCCGACGCCGCGGTGAACCACCTCTGGAGCTTCATCCAGAGCCACCCGTCGCTGCGCGACGAGACGACGCTCATCGTCATGCCCGAGCACGGCCGTCACCTCTTCTTCAACGGCCAGAACCCCGACAGCCTCGGCCGCTCCGGCATCGACCACGGTCAGGGTGACGACGGCGACCGCGACACCTGGGTGCTGATGCTCGGCCCCGACATCCGCGCGGGTGAGGTGATCGCGCCGACCGGCATCACGCAGACCGGCCGCACGTCGGGCCGCTACGAGACGATCGACGCGGTGATGACCGGCATGACGCTCCTCGGCCACGGCGATCGCCTGGCCGACGACCTGACCACGGCGAACAAGCGACCGGGCATCGTCGTGGAGGAGGTGCTCGCGTGAGGGCCACCATCGCGCTCGCGTCCGTGCTCGTCGCCGGCGCCGTGGCGGCGTGCGGCTCGGACCTCGACGTCGACGGCGATCACGTCGACGCCGCGGTCGATCCCGATCCGCTCGCCGTCGACGTCACCCCGCCGCCGGGCAGCCTCGACGAGCTCCACCGCGCGATCATCGCGCCGCGCTGCTCGGGCCAGCCGGGCCTCTGCCACAACGGCCAGTTCGAGCCCAACCTGTCGACGCCGGGCAACACGTACGCGTACCTCGTCGGGCGCCCGTCGCTGGAGAAGCCGGCGCTCCTGCGCGTCAAGCCGGGAGACGCGGACGCGAGCGTGCTCGTCGACAAGCTGCGCAACCGCAGCGTGGCGACGCGCATGCCGCTCGGCGCCGATCCGCTCGAGGAGAGCCAGATCGCGGCGATCGAGGCGTGGATCGACGGCGGCGCGCTGCGCTCGCCCGGCGCCGCGCCGCCGCCGACGCTCAACAACCCGCCGGCGCGCCCCGAGATCGCGGTCTTCGACGCCGGCGGCACGCGCCTGGGCACGAGCGGTCCGGTGACCGTCTCGGCGGGGCAGACGATCACGCTGCGCCACACCGTGCGCGACTTCGAGACTC
Organism: Kofleriaceae bacterium; assembly: GCA_019912685.1. Lineage (GTDB taxonomy): Bacteria > Myxococcota_A > Polyangia > Haliangiales > Haliangiaceae > UBA2376. Next base: position 3,330 of record JAIOII010001296.1, on the reverse strand, counting down.
CCGACGCGCAGATCCCGTTCGGCGCGTTCGTGCTCCAGGCGCCCGACGGCCGCGCGGTCGTCGTCGACGCCGCCGCCACGACGGATCCCCACGTCGGGCAGACGCAGTACGACGCGGCCGGCCCGATGGGGACGGGCGACCTCCTCAACTTCCGCCGCACGTGGACCGTGCCCGCGACGATCACGCTCTACACCGAGGCCACCGGCGCCCGCCAGGACGTCCCCGCGAGCGGGCTCACGCTCACGATCATCTGCGCGTACATCGACGGCATCACCAGCGGCATCGCCACCATCGAGATCGGCGCCACGCCGATCACGATCCAGTAGGAGCTCCCATGCGCACCTCGCTCCTCCACGTCCTCGTCGTCGTCCCGGGCGCCGCGCTGGTCGCCTGCTCGGACCCGGCGCCCGAGCCCGCCGCGGCCGTCCTCTCCGCCGCGCCCGACACGCTCTACCTCGGCGACGACACCCGCAACGACCTCACGATCGTCGTCGCGTACGCCGACGGCGACGGCGACCTCGGCCGCGGCACGGCGCGCGTACACGACTGTCGCGCCGCCGACGTCGTCACGGCGATCGCGCTGCCCTCGATCGCCACCGACGAGGCGGTCGCCGAGGGCGTCGCGATCACCGGCGAGCTCGAGCTGCGCGTGAACGATGTCGGCGACGTCACGCTCGCGACCTCCGCGCCGCCCGCCTGCGCCGAGCTCGGCGCACCCGCGCCCGCCGCCGGCGAGGCCGTCTTCTGCGTCGTCCTCGTCGACCGCGCCGGCAACGTTGGCCCGGGCGACTGCACGTCACCGCTCGCGCTGTCGCAGCTGTAACCGGCGCTGCGCGCTCCGGCACTGGTGCGACCAGTCGGCCGGTCCCGATCGATCTCGTGCGGCACGACGTGGCATGCCACGACTTGCGCGTTCCGGCCGCGCGGCAGCTCGTGGTACCTGCATCGCGAGATGATCGACGTTCGACCCCGATCGATGGCGCTGGTGGCAATGGTGGGCGGGCTGGTGATGGGTTGCGTGGAGCCCGAGCCTCCGCTCGGCGAGACCGCGCAGGCGCTGACGGCGCCCGGCGGCCAGGGCTCGCACTACCAGGGCTCGCATTATCAGGGCTCGCATTACCAGGGCTCGCACTACCAGGGCTCGCACTACCAGGGCGCGACGCTCGGTGGCGTGACCCTCGCGAGCGGCACGGAACTCTACCAGGACCGCGCGCTCGCGGTGTGGCGGGTCCTGCGCACGTATCCGCGGCAGCACGAGCAACGCCTTCCCGATCGCGTGTGCACGTGGAACGAGTCGCGCACGACGCTCCATGGCTGCACGACGGTGAACCTGGCGACGTCCGTGAGCCCGCTGGCGAACGTGGCGTTCAAGGCGTCGTTCGTTCGCGACGGGGTCACCCTCGACGGCTGGGTCCGGATCGCGAACCGCGTCGGCGCCGTCGCGCAGGACACGTCCTACGCGATGCACCCCATGAGCGGATCGTCGGCGATCCGCTGGCCCGGTCAGCTCATGCCGACGGTCTGCGGCTACGTGGCCTTCGGACGGTCCGGCTGCGACAACCCCAGCGGCTGCCGCCGCAACTGTGACCTCTTCACCTACGAGCTCGAGCTCGTCGAGCCCGACGGTACGGTTCGATCGTTCTGCCCGGCGGGGGAGCGCGCGTACGCCGTGCCCGGGACGTACGCCGCCAACGGCGAGCTGGACGACGAGACCGACACGCACTTCACGTTCGCGTGCGCGGGCGGAACGATCGCGAAGTGCACGTGGTGGGGCTACCGCGGCTTCGGCAGCGCGAAGAAGACCGACGGCGTGGCGGTTGACCTCGTCGGCTACCACCGGCCGTGCGTGCGCGCCGCGGCCGCCGATTACTGCGCGAACGGCCACTCGTTCACCAAGAACGGCACGCTGGTCGACGTCTACGACTACGAGGGCACCGTGGCCGGGCTGGTGCCACGGACGCGCCAGGACAACGACCCCACGAAGAGCGCGTTCGTGCTCGAGGCCTACTTCGACCGGTACGGCGCCAACCAGCTCGACGGCCTCCGCTTCCAGGAGCAAGGCGGCTTCGATGCGCTCGACGCGATTTGCCCCGACACGTTCGCCGACACGAGCGACGACGACGTCGGTGGCCTGTGGCAGCGGATCGAGGCCTGGGATGGCGAGGCCCCTCACGTGAAGATCGACACGACGACGTGGTGCGAGCACACCGAGCGCACCGTCGGCAAGTGGCTGCACCCGAGGTGCTCGGCGTGCGTGATCGCGGTGAGCGGCCATCCCGACTATGCCTACTGCTCCGATCCGGCGAGCCCGGTCGGCTGGAACGGCGCCTGCGCCCAGCGGGCCGGCAACGTGTGCGCTGGCATCGCCTCGCACGGCGAGTGCGCGACCGGCGCGCCGCTCGGCCGGTACGCCTCCGGCTGCACCGCCCGGGTCTGCGGGACGTCGGGGTACGCGTACTGCTGCAGCTCGAGCTGGGACAGCGCGTGCGTCGCCAAGGCGACCGCCATCTGCCCGACGTACAAGGTGCACGGGATCACGCAGAAGTTCTGCCCGCTGATCGTCCAGCCCCCGCCGGACCTGATCCGGCTATAGGCTCGCGGGGACGTGGCCGACTGGTCGCCGCCCAGCGAGCTCGAGGAGTACCGCCTGCTGCGGTTGCTCGGTCGCGGCGGCATGGGCAGCGTCTGGCTCGCCGAGGACCGGCTGCTGGCCCGCCTGGTCGCCATCAAGTGGATCGCGCACGCCGAGCCCGGCGAGCGCGCGCGGGCACGCTTCGCGCGCGAGGCCCGCGCCGCGGCGAGGCTCCAGCACGAGAACGTCGTCTCGGTCTATCGCTACGGCGAGGCCGCGGGGCGGCCCTATCTCGTCGCCGAGTACATCCGCGGCGAGAGTCTCGAGCAGCTCGCCAAGCCCGTGCCGTGGGAGCGCGCGCTCGAGCTCGGCGTCTCGCTGGCGCGCGGGCTCGCCGCCGCCCACCGTCACGGCATCGTGCACCGCGACCTCAAGCCGTCCAACGCGATCCTCTCGGACGAGGGCGCGGTGAAGCTCGTCGACTTCGGGCTCGCGTACTTCGAGCACGAGCACGAGAGCTCGGTCGCCCCGTCGCCGCGGACGTCGGGGACGCCCGCGTACATGGCGCCGGAGGTCCGCCGCGGCGAGATCGCGACGCGCCGCTCCGACGTCTACCAGCTCGGCGGGATCCTCTACGAGCTCGCGACCGGCAACGCGCCGATCTTCGCCACGAGCGGCCAGGAGACGCCGACGGCGGACATCGCGATCGAGACCGGCGAGAGCCGCGCCGGGCCGGGGCGGGACCCGCTGGGCGTGCC
>JAIOII010001295.1 GCA_019912685.1 Kofleriaceae bacterium | reverse complement strand
GCTCGGGCCGGCCGTACACTTCACGCTCTATGCTCTCGGCAAGGGCGCCGGCACGCGCGCGGCGGCGTCGAGCCTCGGCCTCGATCTCGGCAACCCGGGCGTCACCGCGGCGGTCGCCATCCTCGCGAGCACCGCGGCGGCGCTGACGATCCACGCGTGGGCGGTCAGGACTTCGTCTTTCGCCGAGCGCCCGGGCGTCCCAGCGCGTCGCTCCTCGTCCCAGGTCGCATCGCCTTCTTGAGCTCCTCGAGCTCGCGGCGCAGGCTGGCGATGTCATCGGCGCGCGCGCCGCGAGCCTCGTCGTCGTCCTCGTTGTCGCCTTCGTCGTCGCCGGGCGGCGGCTCGGGCTCGGCGTAGGTCGGGTATGCGGGCGGTGGCGGCGGCGCATATTGCGGCGCACCAAAGCCCATCATCTGCCCCATCGGCGTCTGCATCCACATGCGCGCCAGCGCGTCGGTGGCGCCGAGCGGGACGCGCGCGAGCGGCGAGACCGAGGCCAGGTTCTGCACGCCGCGCTTGGCGGCGAGGTACATCTCGAGCGCCGCGGTGACGTAGCGGCTGAAGAACTCGCCGAGCGCGTCGTCGCCGAGGCGGATCATCTGCGTGAGCAGCGGGACGGGGAGGGTGCGGTGGGCGCTCCCGCTCTCGAGGATGAGCTGGGTGAGCGTCGCCTGGGTCAGGTCCTCGCTGGTCTTGGCGTCGACGACGCGCACGTCGGTGCCGCGGCGGATCTTCTCGGCGAGCTCGTCCAGCGTGATGTACCGGCTGTCGCCGGTGTCGTAGAGCCGGCGGTTGCCGTACTTCTTGATCAGGGTGGCGGCCACGGCGGAACCCTACCGGTCGGACCGCTGCGCTGCAAGAGAGATCTATGTTGCACTGCAAAAACCCGGTTGACACGCCGGGGAGGCATTGCGTAGAACCGGGCTCGGGACATGGCCGCGTTGCGCTCCTATGTTGCACTGCAAAACGGCTGGCTCGCGGGCGCAGCAATGCTCGCGGCTGCGGTCACCGCCTGCTCGAGCTCGGACATGGCGCGCTGCGACGATCACGCCGACTGCGCGTCCGGCTTCTGCCGCGCCGACCACACCTGCGCGCCGGACGACGACGTCGACGCCGCCCCTGGCACCGACGGCGGCGATCCCGGGATCGACGCGTCGGTCGGCTGCGTCCCCGATCACGACGGCACGCTGACCCGGGACGAGCTCGTCATGGCGGCGGGCCAGATGGCGCGGTTCCGCGTCGCGACCGACGTCCCGGTCGACACCGCCGGGACGCAGGGCGCGGGCGGCGCGCGGGCGTGGACGTTCACGGCGGCCGCGAGCGGCGACCGCGACCTCGAGCTCACGCTCGTCGCGCCGGCCGGGCAGTGGTGGGCCGACACGTTCCCGACCGCGAGCTACGCGACGCGGCTCTCGGCCGAGGCCTCGCTGCTCGGCGTGATGCGCCTCGACGCGAGCGGCGTCGCGCTCCTCGGCGTCGTCAGCCCCGAGGCGGGCCTCTCGCGCACCGAGCTCACCTACGACCCGGCGGTGCCGATCATCCCCACGCCGCTGGCGCCGAGCGCGAGCTGGAACGTGACCTCGACGGTGAGCGGCCTCGCGAGCGGCGTCGCCGCGTTCTACACCGAGCGCTACGAGAGCCGCGTCGACGCGGTGGGTGAGGCCGCGACCCCGTTCGGGACCTTCCCGGTGCGCCGCATCGCCGTCGATCTCACGCGCACGGTCGGCGCGGCGGTGAGCACGCGCCGCAGCTTCGCCTTCGTCTCCGAGTGCTACGGCACGGTCGCGACGGTCGCCTCCCAGGACTACGAGAGCGGCAGCGAGTTCACCGACGCCGCCGAGCTGTGGAGACTGCAGCCGTGAGCCCGTGGGTCCGGCTCTGGCTCGCCGCGTCCCTGGCGATGGTCGCCGGCTGTCCGTCGTTCCACGCCGGCGCGTTGCCGGGGGCGCCCGAGGGCGCGACGTTCGTCGAGGTCGACGGCGTGCACGTGCACTACCGCGACGTCGGACAGGGGCCGGCGGTCGTGCTCATCCACGGCTACAGCGCGTCGATCGAGCTGTGGCGTCCCGTGCAGGACGCGCTCGCCGAGCGCCACCGCGTGATCGCCATCGACCTCAAGGGCTTCGGCTGGACGAGCCGCCCCGCCGGCGACTACTCGCCGCGCGCGCAGGCGGCGCTCGTGTGGAGCGTGCTCGACAAGCTCGGCGTCGGCGACGTCGCCGTCGTCGGTCACTCGTGGGGCTCCTCGGTCGCGCTCGCGATGACGCTCGGCGCCCCCGAGCGCGTGCGCCGCATCGCGCTCTACTCGGCGTACGTCTTCGAGGCGCAGGTCCCGAGCTTCTTGCGCTGGGCGCGGCTCGACGGCTTCGGCGAGGCGCTGTTCTCGCTCTACTACCGCGAGCGAGTCGAGGATCGCGTCGGCCTCGCGTACCACGATCAGAGCTTCGT
>JAIOII010001294.1 GCA_019912685.1 Kofleriaceae bacterium | reverse complement strand
GACATGACGGCGGACGCGCCGTTCCCGCGCTGCATCACGCTCACCACGGGCGACGTGGAGCCGCCCATCGGCAACCCGATGCACAACGACGCCATGTACTTCTGGTGCATCGCCGTGCCGCCGCCGATGCTCCAGGGCGCGGTCCGCAACATCAAGCAGTACCACGCGCGCATGGAGCCGAAGATCGACCGCCTGGTCGACTACGGCCGCCACGCCAACTGAGTCGGTCGACCGTTGACTGACTGAAGGCGGGCTCCGACGGCAACGTCGGAGCCCGTTTCGTTTTCTCGGGAGGGATCGATGCCTTCGAGGCCGTTGCTCCCTCGTCGCCTCGTCGCTGGGCGCGTGCTGGCTCTCCCCGAGGACCATGACGTCTCCGTCGACGCGCGCACGGACGGGCGCCAGACCGATGACCCTCCGCGCTTCTGCAATCCGCTCGGGCCTCCCGGTCAGCAGGGCTGCGCGAACGGTCTCAAGGGCACGTGGGTGCGCCTGCGCGAGGAGCCGAGCCGGTCGGCATGCTGCGCTGTGTACCGGACGGTACGGTGTCACTCGGCGAGGCCTGTTCGCGGGGACCCGCGGGTGAAACCACCGGTTACGACGACTGCATAGCGGCCCTCTACTGCATCGACGGAGCCTGCCAGGACGTGTGCGGCCCGTACGAGGACAGCACCGCGGTGTGCCCGACCGGCTTCGCATGCACTCGCTACGCGGACACGTTCAGCAACGCCGACGAGGATCCCGCAGCCGGCATCTGCAACCCCGCCTGCGATCCTCTGACGCAGACGAAGTCCCTCACGCCGACCGAGGGCTGGGGAACCCGAAACGGTTGCTACGTCCTCACGAGCCAGACCACGACCATCGTCGTGTACGCGCGGGCCGGCACCGTGGCCCACGACGAGGACGTCGTCGGGCCGGGGTACCGAATGCGTGCGTACCGGGCGCGCAGCCCCGCAGGAAGGACCCGACGTCGCCGGGCGTGGAGTGCGGCGGCCTGTGTCGCGTCGTCGACGTCTACGCGGGCGCGAACACCGAGATCGAGGCTGGCGAAGCGACGGTCGAGGCGACCGATATCGACACCTGTCAGGACACCTGGGGCGCGGCACCGCCGAGTGACGGAACAGACGGCTAGAGCTGTCGCTACTAGTGGGCGCGCGAGCCTTCACCGCGCTCTCGCCGTTCAGCAACACGTTCGGCTGGTGCTTCGAGCACAGCGCCTTCCTGTACGACTCGAACAACGACCTCACGCTGGATCGCCCATTCCCACGCTGCACCTCGCTGACCACCATCGAGTCGCCGATCGACGACCCACCGCACAACGACGCGGAGTACTTCTGGTGCGTGGCGGCGCCGCCTCCGATGCTCCAGAACGCCATCCGCAGCATCAAGGCCCAGCACTCGCGATTCGAGCCGCAGCGCGATCGCCTCGTCGATCACAGCCGTCGATCTCGCTGAAACAAACGGCCAGGGGCGGCTCAGCGAGCTCCAGCTGCTGTGGCTCACTCGAGTTCATCGCGCCGCCGGTAGCTGGTAACCCTGGAACGCGATCTTCATCGTTCCGGGGGGCGGGACGTACGAGCCAAAGCGGTCGCGCGTGACACACCGGCCGACGCCTCCTCCTCCTCCAGCGATCGCCGGGGCTGTGCCCGAACCTGCTGAGCCATTGGGTGGGCTCTCCGTTCCACCGACTCCACCAGTGCCGCAACCCGAGCACGTGCTCGCGGGAGCATTCGATGAACCTGTCGTCGTTCCCGCTGCTCCTGGCTGACCGACGGTTCCGCTGTTCGATGCGGCGCCGTTGCCGCCTCGCCCGCCGATCACTGCGCCGGGGTCGATGGTGATCAACGGCGATTCGATCGAGACTCCACCGCCTGCACCTCCTCCAGTCGCGCGGAACGACGTGCAGCCCGCCGTGTTGCACGTGGCAAGACCGCCTGCGCCGCTCACGTTGATCAGCGCGGTTCCGCCGAGGACCACTTCGGTCCGACTCACCAGCTGAACCGCACCGCCGGATGGACCGCCGCTAACGAGGCCCCCTGAGCCTCCACGGCAGCCACCTACCAGCGGCGTCAAGAATAGGCTCATGGGGATGGAGGCATTGCTACCCCCTGCCGCACCGGTGCTCGAAGCTCCGCCGATGGCGTAGAAACCACCGCCACCACTCGCTAGCGATGCATAGCTCCCGACACACCCTGCGGTCGTGACATGGCCAGGCCCGCCGCCCAGCATCGATCCTGCCGGGCCGGAGAGATCGAGCGTACCGCCGATGTAGATGTCGAAGTGCGCGACGATCGCGAGCGCTCGCGTGCCAGTGACCGTGATGGTCGTTCCCGCGGGGACCGTAAAGGACCGAGCTTCGATGACGAGGATCTCCGGTGCGTCCGTTTGCGGGACCACGCGCGCAGGAAGGGAGTACGGCGTGTTGTTGTCGAGCGTCACCACGGTGAGGCCGTTCGCCTCATCGAAGTTGGAGGTGTTGATCGACTTGATCGTTCTTGGCCCGAAGTCCTGGGGGATGTCGATACCGTCAGGGCTCGTGTCGTCGTCGTCGAGGGCCTCGTTCAGGCCGTTCGAGGCTTCGACATCGCCGCATCTTGGCTCCGTCCCGTGGCAACCCAGGGGACAGATGTATGTGCCGTCGTAGGTGATCGTCGTCGAGGTGCCGCCGGTGCCGCCGTTCGGGACGACGTGCGAGACGAAGTCGCCGGTGGCGTCGCACTGGAGGAAGTTGCCGGCCGTGCAGCTCTGCGTGCTGCGGACGCAGTTGTCGAAGGTCGCGGTGACCTCGGTGGCCGCCGTGATCGTCGTCGTGCACGAGCTGGTGCCCGAGCAGCCGCCGCCGGACCAGCCGTAGAAGATGTCGCCGCCGGTGGGCGCGGCGGTGAGCGTCACCATCGTGCCGTGGTTGACCGTCTCCGTGCAGTCGGTGCCGCAGTTGATCGCACCCGCCGGTGTGGTCGACGTGACCGTGCCGCTGCCGACGCCGGCCCTGGTGACGGTGAGCGTCCACGTCTTGAGGGTGAAGGTCGCCGTGACGGAGCGGGCCTGGTCCATCGTCACCGAGCACGTCGCGAGGCTGCCCGAGCACGCGCCGCCCCACACGAAGTCGTGGCTCGTCGCGTTCCAGGCGGCCATGAGCGTGACCATCGTCCCGTGCGCGTACGTCTGCGACGGATCGGACGGCGCGTTGATGCCGCCGTCCATCGACGTCACCGTGCCGCTGCCGGTCACGTTCACCGTGAGCGTCTTGTCGGTGCGCTTGAAGCTGGCGCTGACCGTCCGGTCCTGGGTCATCGTCACCGAGCACGAGGCGCCGCTGCACGCGCCGCCCCACGCGACGAACTCGGAGTCGGCGCCGGCGAGGTGACCGAGCACGACCGTCTGGCCGTGGTCGTACATCGCGCTCTGGGTCGAGCAGGCGGTGCCGCAGTTGATCCCCGTGACGTCGGAGGTCACCGTGCCGACGCCGGCGCCGCTCTTGTTCACGGTCAGCGTGAAGCGCCGGATCGTGAAGGTGGCCGTGACCGTCCGCGCCTGATCCATCGTGACCGTGCACATCGCGAGGCTGCCCGAGCACGCGCCGCCCCACACGAACGTGTGGCTCGCCGCGTTCCACGCCGCGGTGAGGGTCACGGTCGTGCCGTGCGGGTACGCCTGCATCGAGTCGCCCGGCGCGTCGATGCCGCCGTCCATCGAGGTCACGGTCCCGGTGCCGTTCACGGTCACCGTCAGCGTCTTGTCCGCGCGCTTGAAGTCGGCGGTGACGGTCCGGTTCTGGGTCATGGTCAGCGAGCACGCCGCGCCGCTGCACGCGCCGCCCCACGCCACGAACTGCGAGTCCGCGCCGGCCGAGTGGCCGAGCACCACCGTCTGGCCGTGGTTGAAGGTCGCGTCCTGGGTCGTGCACGAGGTGCCGCAGTTGATGCCCACCACATCCGAGGTCACGGTGCCGACGCCCTCGCCGGTCTTGGTCAACGTGAGCGTGTACGTCCTGAGCGTGAACGTCGCCGTCGCGCTGCGCGCCTGGTCCATCGTCACGGAGCACTCCGGCGACGTCCCGAAGCTCGCGCATGCGCCCGCCCACCCCGTGAAGCTCGACGTCGTCGGGTTGGCGGCCGCCGTGAGCGTCACGGTGCTGCCGTGCGGGAAGGCCGCCGAGGTCACGCCCGGCGCCATGATGCCGGTCGGGTTCGACACCACGGTCCCGGCGCCGTTGCCGCCGAGCGTCACGGTCAGGACCTTGTTGCTCTCGAACGTCGCGGCGACGCTGCGCGCCGCCGTCATCGTGAGGACGCACGCGCTCGTCCCCGGGCAGCTCGCGTCCGACCAGCCGCTGAAGGTCGACGAGCCGTCGGGCACCGCCGACAGCGTCACCTGCGTGCCGTGGTCGTACATCGCCTCGCACGCCGTGCCGCAGTTGATGCCGGTCGGGTTCGACGTGACGACGCCACCCCCCGAGCCGGCGCGTGACGCGGTGAGCGTGTAGCGCTTCAGCGCGAAGTTCGCGGTCACCGACACGACCGAGTCGACCGTGACCAGACACGAGCCCGTGCCGGTGCATGCGCCGCCCCAGCCGAGGAAGTCGGAGTCAGCGTCGGCCGCCGCGTTGAGCGTCACCATGGTGCCCGCGCTGTAGACCTGATCGCAGTCGGTGCCACAGTCGATCCCCGGCGAGGACGAGGTCACGGTGCCGCGACCGTTGCCGTTCTTGCTGACGGTCACGGTGTAGTTGAGGGCGAACGCGGCATCGATGTTCTCGTCCTGCGTGACGGTGAACGTGCACGGCGTCGTGCCCGTGCAGCCGACGTCGTTCCAGCCCGCGAAGATCGAGGGCGCCACGGGCGTCGCCGTGAGCGTCAGCGACGTGCCGTGGTCGACGGTGGCGGCGCACACCCCGGGGCACGCGATGCCGCCGACGTTCGACGTGACGCTGCCCGAGCCGTTGCCGCCGGGCGCGATCGTGATCGTGTGGCGCGACACGTCGAACGTGGCCTGGACCGTCGTGTCGCTGTCGAGCGTGAACGAGCAGTTCGGGGACGTGTCGGTGCAGACGCCGCTCCAGCCCGCGAACGTCGCGCCGGTGCCCGGCGTCTCGGTGAGCGTGATGAGCGTGCCCGGTGGGAACTGCGCGGTGCACGTGGCGCCGCAGTCGATCATGGCGCCGCCGACGGCGTTGGACGTCACGGTGCCGGAGGCGGTGCCGCCGCGGATGACCGTGAGCGTCGCCATCGGCATGCCGTCGGTGGGCGCGTCGGTCGAGCCGTCCATGCCGGCGTCGGGATCGGTCGCGTCGACGTCGGCGTCGATGAACGGATCGTTCGGGACCTCCCACTGACACGCCGCCCATCCGACCATCAACATCGAGACGAGAACCACCCACGAACCACGAAGCCAGGACGACATGGCCGGACACCCTACAGCAGGCTCCGGCGATTTCGGAAGGCCCACATTGCGTGAGCCTCGATCATTTCGGCAAAACGATAGAAGGTAGGAGAGGACGCACCCCGGCTGCTGCATGACCGCCCTTATCGAGCTCGTCGCGAGAAGTTTCCTGCGATCTGTGAGATCTCTGAAAGCTCAGGGATGACGCGAGCTTCGTTGATTGCCTGGGCGGCGCTGGCCGCCGGCTGCCAGTTCCCGTACCCGGGCGACCTGCCGGTCGACGCCGCCGACGGGCCCGCGGTCGACGCTCCGGACGCCGCGTCCATGCG
>JAIOII010001293.1 GCA_019912685.1 Kofleriaceae bacterium | reverse complement strand
CGCGTTCATCATCCGCAACGTGTGGCGGCGCTACGGCGGCAGGAGGTGCGCGGGGTTGCCGTCCCACCAGCCGCCGTAGCGCCGCCACACGTTGCGGATGATGAACGCGGGGTCGTCGTACACCGGGCGCAGGTAGGGGCGCTCGAGCAGGTCGCGCGGGATGTCGACCGCGGCGACGACGTCGTCGAAGCGCATGCCCTGGTTCATCGCGGCGACGGTCTGGTCGTGGATCGTGCGCAGGAGGCGCGCCGTCTCGTCGAGCGCCTGCGCGACGCGGTCGGCGCCGAAGATCGGCGGGCCGTGGCCGGGGCAGAGCACCTCGGCGCCGAGCGCGCGCATCGCGTCGAGCGCGTCGGCCCACTCGCGCACGTAGCGCTGCACCTTCTGCGGGTTGCCGCAGTTGGGCGCCGCCCAGATGAAGAGGTCGCCGGTGCAGAGGACCTTCTGCGCCGGCAGCCACACCCAGGTGTGATCGTCGGTCTCGCCGAGGCCGTGGCGCAGATCGAGGCGCGCGCCGCCGACCTCGAGCTGCCAGCGATCGCGGTACGTGACGTCGGGGTAGCGGTACTCGGTCGGCCAGCGCAGGCCGGGGACGCGGAACTGGCGCGTGTTGATCGCCTGGTTCCAGCCGGCCGTGAGCTTGTAGCGATCGAAGCGCGCGGCGAGCGCCTCGTGGGCATAGACGCGCGGGCGCTGGTCGCCCTTCTGGCGGGCCTCGTCGTCGAACGGGCCCATGCCCATCGCGTGATCGACGTGGCCGTGGGTGTAGACGGCGGCGAGCATCGGGCCCGTGCGCCAGGCGCGCACCTGGCGGTGGACGAGCGGCGCGGTCAGGAAGCTGCCGGTGTCGACGAGCGTGAGGCCGTCGCCGCCGTCGACGACGGTCACGTTGCCGAAGTTGGGGATGAACGCGACGCCGGGCGCGACCTCGTCGAGGCCGACGCCGGCCCCGAGCATCGAGCCGACGATGGAGCTGTGATCGGTGCGGGCGGCGCCGGTCCAGAGCGCGTCCGCCCACTCGCGGAGGGAGGGCATCGCCGTGAGTGTACGCCGGAATAACATGACCGATTCGTCAACATTCATCTTGGCAACCCGGGTCGCGAGGCGGTAGGGTCCGTGCCCGGGAGGACGCCGATGACCACGCGCGCTGTACTGCTCGGAGCTTGCCTCGCGGCCTGCGGAGGTCCGGACGGCCCGGCCGCGCCCGAGCCGCAGACGTTCACGTTCGGCCCCTTCGAGCTCGATCCCGGCGAGGAGATGTTCGGCGACTGCGTGAGCGCGTCGCTCCACAACGACGAGCCGCTCTACGTGAACGCCGTCGAGCTCGTCACGCAGAGCGGCTTCCACCACTCGAACTGGTTCTGGGTCCCCGAGACGACGTTCCCCGGGCCCGACGGGATCTGGGACTGCGATTCGCGCTCGTACGACGAGGTCGTCGCGGGCGGCGCCGGCGCCGTCCTGTTCGCGCAGTCGACGCAGTCGGTGACGGAGCGGCAGGCGTTCCCGGAGGGCGTCGTCATCCCCATCCCGCCGCACGCCAAGATCGTGTCGGGCATCCACATGCTCAACGCGAGCGACGCGCCGCTCGCGACGTCGCTCGAGCTGACGCTCACGCCGGTGGCGCCCGAGGCCGTGACCACCAAGCTCACGACGATCGCGTTCATGTACCGGCCGCTCGCGCTGCCGCCGCAGCGCAAGGCGGAGGTGTCGGTCGAGTGCGACATCGCCGACGTGCACCAGCGCGTCGTCGGGACGCCGGTCGACTTCAGCCTCTACTACGCCCTGCCGCACTACCACTCGCTGGGCCGGGGCTACGAGCTCACGGCGGTGGGCGGGCCGGACGGCGACGTCGTCATCGCGTCGAGCGACGGCGCGATCGGCGAGCCGCTCGGGAAGAACCTCGAGCCCGCGTTCTCGCTCGAGGGATTCCAGAAGGTGCGCTTCACGTGTAAGTTCGACAACACGACGAACCAGACCGTGCGCTGGGGGCTCGGCGAAGGTGAGATGTGCGTGTTCCAGGGCTACACCGACAGCATCTACAAGTGGGGCGGCCAGACGTCGCCCAGCGGCACGACGGAGATGGTCGATGACGGCGAGGTCGTCCGCTTCGACCATCCCTGCGACCTGTACGGGTTCCCCGTCGTCGATCCCTGACGCCGTGCGCGCTCGCGTCGCCCGGAGCCTCCCGGTGGTCGCGCTCGCGGCGCTGGCCGCGTGCGGTGGCGGCGACGACGGCGATGCGACGGACATCGACGCGGCGGTGGTCTATCCGCCGACGGCGGACCTGATGCGCGACGTCGTCGACACGACGCTCGCGGTCGATCTCGCGGCGCGGTCCGCGACGGCGACGATCACGCTGGCGCCGTCGACGTCGACCGGCGCGTCGTTCGAGATCGGCTCGCTCGAGATCCGGAGCGTGCGCGTGGGCGACCAGCCGCTCCAGTTCGCCGAGGTGGGCCCGGTCGGCGAGCAGCTCGACATCGGCGTGCCGCCCACGACCGAGCCGCTGGTGCTCACGATCGAGTACGGGTGGCGCTACCACGACAACTCGAACGGCGTCGCGATGGCGGGCTACACGCTCACGTGGCCGTATCACTGCGGCAACGTGTTCCCGTGTCGCTCCGAGCCGTCGGACGGGACCACCTTCCACATGACCGTGAGCGGCGCGGCGACCGGGATGGCGCTGTACCCGGCCGAGATCCCCGACCAGGCGCCCTCGTACATGGCGGCGTGGATCGTCGGCGACTTCGAGCGCATGGATCTCGGGACGACGGCGGCCGGTACGCGCGTCGCGATGTGGCATCGCGCGAGCGAGGCGACCGCGGCGGCGGCGGGCGGCGCGCACCTGCGCGCGTCGTTCGAGTGGATGGAGGAGAACCTCGGCGCGTACCGCTTCGGCGACGAGGTGGGGACGGTGTCGGCGAACTGGGGCGCGGGCGCGTTCGGCGGGATGGAGCACCATCCGTACTGGCACGTGGGCAGCGTCGCGCTCGGCGACGTCAGCGTGAACGTGCACGAGGCAGCGCACGGCTGGTTCGGCAACGGGGTGCGCATCCGCTGCTGGGAGGACTTCGTCCTGAGCGAGGGCACGGTCGAGTTCCTCGAGTGGCGCGTGCTCGACGAGGTCGCGGGAGCGTCGGTAGCCGACCCGGTCTGGGCGCGGCTGACGACCGAGGTCGACGCGATGCGGAACGGCAACGGCAACGGCGTGGCGTGGCCGCAGAGCTGCGGCGAGGTCGACATCCTCGACGACGGCCTGTTCTCGCGGGTCCCGTACGTGAAGGGCGCGTTCTTCTACCGGGCGGTGGAAGCGCGCGTGGGGCGGGCGATGCTCGACGCGGCGCTGCGCACGTTCTACGGGCGGTACGGCGGGCAAGCGGCGGGGATGGCCGACATGCTCGACGTGATCGAGGAGGTCACGGGGTTCGACCCGAGCGCGTGCGCCCAGGCGTGGCTGGCGTCGACGACCGTGCCCGCGGCCGGCGCCTGTCCCTGACCGCTGAAGCCCGGTCGGCGGTGAGCCTGACAGAGGTCGGACAGATCGTGTCCGCCGATTGTGCTTGGTGGCCTCAGGTAGGTGTGGGTAGCGTTCGGGCCCGAGGAGGCAGTCATGCGCGCGTGCTCGTATGTCCTCGGGAGTCTCGTGGCCGTGGCGGCGTGCGGACCGTCGTCGACGGGCGGCGATGGCAACGGCGACGTCGATGGCGGTGGCGGCGGCGGACCGGATGCGCCGTGGCCGACCGATGACGGCGACGGCGGGACCAACGCCGACGGCTGCGAGAAGATCGACATCCTGTTCGTCGTCGACAACTCGGGCTCGATGGGCCAGGAGCAGACGAACCTGGCGACGAACTTCCCGCAGTTCCTGTCGGTGATCGAGGCGTCGGGCCTCGACTACCGCGTCGCGATCACGACGACCGGCATGGACTACACGTACCAGCAGGCGACGTTCCCCGGCGGACCGGTGCTGCCGATCTCGCAGGACGGCGGCGACAACGGCGCGATGCTGCAGCCGGGCGGGTGCAACATGACGCGGCGGTGGATCGAGAAGAACGACGCGAACGCGGCGAGCGCGTTCGCGTGCGCGGCGAACGTCGGGACCAGCGGGCCGAGCGACGAGATGCCGCTGGCGGCGATGCGCACGGCGTTCGAGGAGCGCATGGCCGACGGCACCAACGGCGGGTTCCGGCGGCAGGACGCGCTGCTCGCGGTGGTGATCCTGACCGACGAGAACGACTGCAGCTACGAGCAGTCGGTGACGCTCGGGTTCGCGGAGAGCCTGTGCGACTCGCAGGCGGAGCCGCCGGCGAACTACAGCGCGTTCCTCGACGCGTACACCGGCGACCACGGACGCTGGGCGGTCGCGATGATCGCCGGGCCGGGGCCGGGGTCGTGCTCGTCGTCGTTCGGCAACGCCGACTACGCGGAGCGGCTCGTGCAGTTCGCGTCGGCGGCGGGCCCGTCGAACGCGCTGGTGTCCTCGATCTGCGCCGGCGACCTGACGGTCGGGCTGACGGACGCGCTCGAGCTGTTCGACACGGCGTGCGACAACTTCCCGCCGATCGACTGAGCGTCGACCGGGCGATCGCGAATCGCGTATGTTCGCGGCGTGAGGCAACGTGGACGAGCTCTCGCGGCGGCGCTGGCGGTCGCGGCGATCGCGCAGGGTGGCTGCAAGCCGCCGGCGACGCAGGGACCGGCGGCCGGCGAAGCGCCGCCCTTGCGCCTGGTGGTGCTCGTCGTGATCGACCAGTGGCCGTCGTGGGGGTTCGAGGCGCGGCGCGACCTGTTCGCGCACGGCCTCCGGCGGCTGGTCGACGAGGGCGTCGTGTATCCGGAGGCGGAGTTCCCGTACGCGATCACGTACACGGCGCCGGGGCACGCGACGCTGGCGACGGGCGCGCCGCCGTCGGTGACGGGCATCGTCGCGAACGGGTGGTGGCGGCGGGCGCAGGGCAAGGAGCGGCAGGCGGAGGCCGACGACACGGTGACGATCCTGCCGCTGCCCGGGCGGTCGAGCGCGGGCCTCGAGGGCGCGTCGGGGGCGCCGCTGCGCGTCGAGGGTGTCGCCGACGTGTTGCGGCGCGAGACCGGCGGCAGGGCGCGGTCGGTGGTGATCGGCGGCAAGCCGCGCGCGGCGTGTCTGGTGGCGGGGCGGCGGCCCGACGTGGTGCTCTGGTACGAGCCCAAGGTCGCGGGGCTGACGTCGAGCACGGCGTACGGCGACGCGCTGCCGGCGTGGGCGCTCGCGTTCGACCGCGAGCACCCGGTCGCGTCGTACCTCGACGACGAGTGGACGACCGACGACGCGATGCTCCTGCGCACGCGCACCGGCATCCCCGACGACGCGGCGGGCGAGGGCGCCGAGCACGGCCTCGGCATCGCGTTCCCGTACAAGCTCGCGAGCACGACCGACGCGGCGAAGGCGCTGCGCTCCACGCCGTTCCTCGATCGCGTGGAGATCGACGCGGCGATGGCGGCGGTGGCCGGCGAGCAGCTCGGCGCCGACGACGTCGCCGATCTGCTCGTCGTGTCGCTGTCCGCGCACGACTACGTCGGCCACAACTGGGGCCAGGAGTCGTGGGAGATCGTCGAGCACGAGCGCGCGCTCGATCGCGAGCTCGGCCGCCTGCTCGCGTTCATCGACGGCGAGGTGGGCAGCGATCGCTACGCGGTCGTCGTCACGAGCGATCACGGCGCGACGCCCGTGGTCGAGCACGGCCGCCATCCGGGCGCGCGCCGCATCCCGCCGGCGGAGCTCGAGGCGGCCGCCGAGGAGGCCGCCGCCACCGTGCTCGGCGTGGGCGACTGGGTCTCCGCGCTCTCGTCGGCGATGGTCTACCTCTCGCCTGCCGCGCTCGCGCGCGCTCCCACCGATCGCGCGGCCGCGCTCGCCGCGATCACCGCGCGCCTCTCCACCGTCCCCAACATCGCCCGCGTGATCGCGCTCGACGCCCTGCCC
>JAIOII010001292.1 GCA_019912685.1 Kofleriaceae bacterium | reverse complement strand
ACCTGATGCTGAGCCTCCGCGAGCAGGGCGCGCGCGGCGGCGAGGTCGCCCTCGGCGTGCGTGCGGGCGCCGTCCTTCACGACGGTGACGAGCAGGTCCTCGCCGTCGCCGTCGACGGTGTAGCCGTGCGTCGGATCGTCGATGCTCCAGGCGCGCGCCGGCGCCTGCGGCGTCGCGGCGAGCGCGTCGTGGATGACGTCGCCG
Organism: Kofleriaceae bacterium; assembly: GCA_019912685.1. GTDB lineage: Bacteria > Myxococcota_A > Polyangia > Haliangiales > Haliangiaceae > UBA2376. The sequence goes on along the minus strand of JAIOII010001292.1, from coordinate 1,334 downwards.
GTGAACATCCCGTCCTTCCGGAAGCGACGGACCGCCTGGATGCCGGGCGTCGAGATCTTGATCGGCTGCTCGGACAGCTTGATCGGGTAGTGCCAGCCGTCGCCATGTCTCACGGCTCCGATCTTGTACACCCCGCCGAGCGCCGGCTGGTCGTATGCGGTCACCAGCTTGGTGCCGACGCCCCAGGTGTCGATCCGCGCGCCCTGCTCGCGGAGGCTCAGCATCAGGTGCTCGTCGAGGTCGTTCGACGCCGCGATCCGCGTCCTGGTGAACCCGGCGGCGTCGAGCCGCGCCCGCGCCTCGATCGACAGGTGCGCGAGGTCGCCCGAGTCGAGGCGCACGCCGAGGAGGTCGTACCCGCGCGCGCGCAGCTCCCGGCCGACGGCGATCGCGCGCTCGACGCCCTCGAGCGTGTCGAACGTGTCGACGAGGAAGGTCGCGTTCGCCGGCATCGCCGCCGCGTACTCGCGGAACGAGCGCTCCTCGTCGCCCCAGAACATGACCCACGAGTGCGCGTGCGTGCCCTTGACCGGGAGGTCCCACAGCTTGCCGGCGAGCACGTTCGACGTCGCCGCCACGCCACCGATCCACGCGGCGCGGCTCGCCGACAGCCCGCCGTCGACGCCCTGCGCGCGCCGGAGCCCGAACTCGAGCACCGGCTCGCCGCGCGCCGCCTGGACGACGCGCGCGGCCTTGGTCGCGATCAGCGTGCTGAAGTTGATCATGGTGAGCAGCGGCGTCTCGACGAGCCCGGCCTGCAGGATCGGCGCGCGCACGCGGACCAGCGGCTCGTGCGCGAAGCAGACCCGGCCCTCGGGCACGGCGTCGACGGTGCCGGTGAAGCGCAGCGTCGCGAGGTGGTCGACGAAGCCCTGCTCGAAGAGCGGCTGGCCGTCCGCGCCGCGCAGCGACGCGAGGTACTCGCAGTCGCTCGCGTCGAAGCGGAGGTGCTCGAGGTAGTCGAGCGCCTGGTCGAGCCCCGCCGCGATCGCGTGACCGCCGCCGAACGGGTGCCGGCGGAAGTGGAGGTGGAACACGCTCTCCCGGTCGGCGACGCCCGCCTTCCAGTACCCGTACGCCATCGTGAGCTGGTACAGGTCCGTGAGCAGCGCCAGGGACGTTCGATAGACCCCGTTGACGTATGATGTCTCCGCTCGGTGGCCGCTCATATGGTGTACAATGTACACGAAGTAGTCGAATGTCAAGGCCGCCCGTGACATCGGTGCTCGTCTGGGGGGAGCTGCTCTGGGACCGGTTTCCCGACGGCGACCGCCTCGGCGGCGCGCCCGCGAACGTCGCGTGGCACCTCGCGCAGCTCGGCACGGCGGTCGCGC
>JAIOII010001291.1 GCA_019912685.1 Kofleriaceae bacterium | reverse complement strand
GGCAGGCTTCGACGCATTTGCCGCATCGGGTGCAGGCGTCGAGCATGTCTTCGACCTGCCCGTGCAGGGCGTCCAGGAAGGCGGTGCCGGCCGACTCCGTCATGCTGGATCTCCGCAGTGAACGCGGTTGCCTGGGCGCGCCGGCCGGCGTCCGCCAGCTCGGGATCGGCCACGCGCGTCCGCGCGCCGACCTCGTCGAGGAGCGCGTCGAGGGCGTCCCGGTCGTGCGCGAGGGCCCGCAGGGTGTCGAGCGAGAGCACGTTGGTCGTGCCCTCCCAGATCGGCAGCACCTGCGCGTCGGCGAGGAGCCGCGGCAGCCCGGTGTCCTCGACGTAGCCGGCGCCGCCGCAGCTCTCGATCGCCTCCGAGGCGACCGCGACCGCCTGCTTCGCCGTCGTCAGCTTGGCGATCGGCGTGAGCGCGCGCAGCAGGCGATCGTCGGCCTCGTCCTTGCCGCGCTCCACCTTGCCGAGCACGGCGACCGCGCGGAACGCGAGCAGAAACGCGCCGGCGTACTCGGCCTCGAGCCCGGCGAGCGTGTCGGCGTGGAGCGGCTTGTCGCGGAGCAGCGCGCCGAACGCCTTGCGTCGTCCGGCGTAGTCGCGCGCCAGGCCGAGCGCGCGCCGCATGCCCGACACCGAGCACACGGCGTTCCAGGTGCGCGTGATCGAGAGCATCGGCGTGATCGCGCGGACGCCGTCGCCGTCGCTGCCGACGAGGATCGCGGGCGCGCCGTCGAGCGTCAGCTCGGCGGTCGGCACCTTCTTGGTGCCGAGCTTGTCCTTGAGCCGGTTGACCGAGATGCCGGGCGCGAGCCGGCCGTTCGCCTCGCGCACCTGTACGTAGAAGAGCGCGAGCCCGCGGCTGCCCGCAGGGTTGCCCTCGGGACGGCCGAGGGTGAGCGCCATCTCCGCCGTCGTCGCCGAGGTGAACCACTTCGTGCCGTGGAGGCGCCACGTGCCGTCCGCGCCCTGCTTCGCGACCGTCTCCGAGAGCCCGACGTCGGAGCCGCCGGTCCGCTCGGTCATCCACTGGCCCGAGGTCCACGCCGTCGCCGGATCGCGGCTGAGCAGGTGGGGCAGGGCGCGCTCGCCGAGCGCCTGGTTGCCGCTGTCGAGCAGCGTGCGCGCGGCGCCGTCGGTCATGGCGAGCGGGCACGAGTACACGTCGAGCGACGGGTTGAGCACGTGGACCTTGGCGAACTGCTGCACGCGCGCGCGCGCGCCGAGCGGCGCGTCGTAGCCGGTGGCGACGAGGCCGTGCGTCGCGGCGAGCTTGGCCGCCTCCTTCCACAGCGGCGTGAGCTCGATGTGATCGATCCGGTTGCCCCACGGATCCCACTGCGTCAGCACCGGCTCGTTGGCGAGGTCCGCGAGCTGCAGGCGGTGGAGCTCCCCGCCCGAGAGCTCGCCCAGCTCGCGCAGCTCGGGCTCGATCGCCGCGAGCTCGTCGGCGCCGAAGGTGCGGGCGAGGAACGCCGACAGCATCGGATCCTCGTCGTACTGGTTGCCGAGGCGCGGCGGGTCCTGGATGAAGGCCATGCCCCAGCGTAGCGCCTCGTGCGCCGAAACGACGACGAGCCGCCTTCGGGGCGGCTCGTGTCATCCGGTGTACGTATCGACGTGGATCTTGATGCCGGATCAGTATCCCGGCGGAGGCGGAGCGCCACCACCGCCCGGCGGCGCTCCGGTCGGCGCGGGTCCGGCCCCGGGCGGTCCGCCGCACTGGT
>JAIOII010001290.1 GCA_019912685.1 Kofleriaceae bacterium | reverse complement strand
GCTCGGGCACGCCCCGCCGCGCGCGCCACCGTTGGAGAGCGGCGGCGGGGCGTGCCCGAGCGCCGCCGCCTGCTTGGCCTCCTCGGCGGCGATCTCGGTCGACATCTTGCCGGCGACCCGGAACTGGTCCGGCTTCCAGCTCTTCTGCGCCACCACCACGAGCGACTTCTGGAACTTCTTCTCCAGCCCGTCGAGGTAGTCGCGCTCGCGCGCGTTCAGGATCTCGGCGACCTTGGGCGCGCACTCGATCTCGACCTTCTCGTTGTCGACCTGGCCGCCCGAGCGCCGCACCTCGCGCAGGATCTCGTAGGCGACCGTCGTCGTCGACTTCACCACCGCCGCGCCCTCGCACATCGGGCACGGCTCGGTCAGCAGCTGCGACAGCGACTCGCGCGTGCGCTTGCGCGTCATCTCGACGAGGCCGAGCTCGCTGATCTTGGTGACGTTGCAGCGCGCGCGGTCCTTCGACAGGGCCTTCTGGAACGCGTCCCACACCTTCTTGCGGTTGCCTTCCTTGTCCATGTCGATGAAGTCGATGACGATGATGCCGCCGATGTTGCGCAGCCGGAGCTGGCGGGCGACCTCCTCGCACGCCTCGAGGTTGTTGCGGGTGACCGTCTCCTCGAGGTCGTTGTTGCTGCCGGTGAAGCTGCCGGTGTTGACGTCGATCGCCGTCAGCGCCTCGCCCTGATCGATCACCAGCGAGCCGCCGGAGCGCAGCGGCACGCGTCGCGACACCGCCGTGCGCAGCGCCGGCTCGATGTTGAAGTGATCGAAGATCGGCCGCCGCCCCTCGTAGCGCTTGATGCGCTCGGCGTAGCGCGGCAGGAAGGTCTCGGTGAACCGCCGCACGCGGTTGTACTGGTCCTCGTCGTCGATGTGGACCTCGGTCGTCTCCTCGCGCACGAGGTCGCGCACGAGCCGCAGCGCCAGGTCGAGCTCGCCGTAGATGAGGCCGGCGCCCTTCACCTGCTCCTCGCGCCGCCCGATCTCCTTCCACAGCCGCAGGAGGTACTCGACGTCGTCGCGGACCTCCTGATCGGCGGTGCCCTCGGCGGCGGTGCGCAGGACGAAGCCGCCCTGCTTGCCGCGCGCCTCCATGACGATCTCGCGGAGCCGCTTGCGCTCCTTGTCGGAGGCGATACGCCGCGACACGCCGACCTGGTTCACCGCCGGCATGTACACGCTGTAGCGGCCGGGCAGGGACAGGTATCCGGTGACGCGCGCACCCTTCAGGCCCATCGGATCCTTCACGACCTGCACGAGCACCTCGTTGCCGGGCTTGAGCAGGTCCTCGATCTTGCGCTGCGCGAGGTGCTTCTTGCTACGCGCGATGCGTGACGCCGCGGCCTCGGGAGCTTCGTCGCCGTCCTCGATCTCGACGTCGTCGAACAGCTTCTTGCCGTCGTCGGCGCCGAGCACGTCGCCGACATAGAGGAACGCCGCGCGCTCGACTCCCTTGCCGAGATCGACGAAGGCCGCCTGCATGCCGGGCAGCACGCGCGTGACCTTGCCTCGGTAGATGTTGCCGACGAGCCCTCGATCGTGCTTGCGCTCGACGAAGAGCTCCGCGAGCGCGCCCTGCTCCACCACGGCGACCCGGGTCTCGGGTCCCTCCGCATTCACAACCAGGATGTTCTGTCCCATTCCACAGCTCTGCAAAGAGTTGCAACTGGGTTGGCCGCCCCTGACACGGATGTCGTGAGCAGGTTGCGGCGCTCCCGATGAACGAGCCGCTCGCGTAACACGGAACCGCCGTGGTTACAAGGTATTGGCGACCCCCCGGTGCCGGTGGCCCGCCCCTTGCTTTGCCATCCTGGCAGCGATGGCCGTGCCGGGCCGTCGCACCTGATAGCTAGCTTAGTCTGCGCCTTATCTCCTACGACTCAGCCTCGACTACGACTCAGTTTGACTTCTACGATCGCCCTTGGCCACCGATTTCGGTAGCCGAGGGCGTTGTGGTTTTCGGGATCGTCTTTCTCTCCAGGTCCCGCTAGCTTGCGGCGCGTGACGACCCGGACGCGCGGCAACACGGACCAGCTCCCGGCGGCCGACCGCGCCGCCCTCGAGCGGGAGCGCATCCGCTTCGTCCTCGCCCTGGGCCGCGCGCTGCACCACTACGGCACGCCGGCGCACCGGCTCGAGGAGGCGCTCGCGATCGTCTGCCGCGAGCTCGGGCTCCACGCCGAGGTGCTGGCGACGCCGACGTTCCTCACCGTGCGCTTCGGCGATCCGGCGGAGCTGCGCACGTCGATGATGCGCGTCACCCCGCCCGAGCTCGACCTGGCCAAGCTGGCCAAGCTCGACGCGCTCGCCGACCGGGTGAGCGATCGCGAGCTCGACCCGGTCGCCGGGCTCGAGCAGATCGCCGCGATCGAGCAATCGCCGCGCGCGTGGGGCGTCGTGCCCGAGACCATCACCGCGGCGCTCACGCCCGCGGCGGTCACCGTCTTCTTCGGCGGCGGCGCCCGCGACATCGCGGCGGCCGCGGCGGTCGGCCTCGTCATCGGCGTGCTCGCGCTCGTCACCCGGGCGCGGGCGCACGCGGCGCGCGCGTTCGAGCTGCTCGGCGCGTT
>JAIOII010001289.1 GCA_019912685.1 Kofleriaceae bacterium | reverse complement strand
GCGCACGCGCCGGCGGCGGCGGCGTCCTCGAGCTCGCCGACTCGCGCGGCTCCTTCCGCGCGCCGCGCCGCATCGACGGCGACCGCGCGCTGTTCTTCGCGCACGCCGGCACGACGCGCTACCGCGTGCGCTGCGACGGCGGCGGCGCGGTGAAGAGCGGCGTCGTGCGCGTGCAGGGCGACACCGGCGCCGCGCCGGTCGTGCGCACGCCGCCGGTGAACACGATCGAGACCGACGGCCGCAAGTACTCCATCACGTACCAGAACCGCCTGCCGGCGCTCACGGTGAACTGGAACGAGGCGCGCGGCAAGGCGACCCTGCACGTCGTCTCCGGCGGCAACACGCGCACGTTCGACGGCTCGGGCACGTTCGACCTGCCGTCGGGCTCGCTGCCGGAGGGCACGCACACGCTGTGGATCACGACCGGCGGCCGCAGCTCGCCGAAGACGACGCTCAAGATCGACTTCGACAACGCCGCGCCGACCGCGCAGATCACGGCGCCCGCGCCGCGCGCGACGTGGGAAGGCGACGTGGCCGTCACCGGCGTCACCGTCGAGGGCTGGAGCGTCTCCGTCGACGGCGCGCCCGCCGCGCGCGACGCGAGCGGCCGTTTCCGGACCACGGTGGCAAGCAGCGGCAAGAACGCGTTCGCGATCCGCCTCGCGCATCCTCAGCACGGCGTCCACTACTATCTCCGTCGGCGGAAGTGACCGGCGGCCACGGGCGCGCGTGGTACCTTCCCCGGCATGTTCGCGGGCACGATGGTCGGCCAGTACCGCATCACCGGTACGATCGGCAGAGGTGGCATGGGCGCGGTGTACGCCGCCGAGCACACGCTCATCGGCCGCGTCGCCGCGGTGAAGCTGCTCCTGCCCGAGCTGTCGCAGAACCAGGAGATCGTGACCCGCTTCTTCAACGAGGCGCGCGCGGCGACGGCGATCCGCCACCCCGGCATCGTGGAGATCTACGACTTCGGCTTCCACGCCGACGGCTCGGCGTACATCGTCATGGAGTACCTCCAGGGCGAGCCGCTCGCGTCGCGCATGGCGCGCGGCCGCATGGCGGCGCAGCCGGCGCTGGCGATCATCCGCCAGATGGCGGGCGCGCTCGCCGCCGCGCACCAGAAGGGCATCGTCCACCGCGACCTCAAGCCCGACAACGTCTTCCTGGTCCCCGACCCGGAGGTCCCCGGCGGCGAGCGCATCAAGCTCCTCGACTTCGGCATCGCCAAGCTCGCCAACGACGGGCCCAACAGCTCGAAGACGCGCACGGGCTCGGTGATGGGCACGCCGACGTACATGTCGCCCGAGCAGTGCCGCGGCGTCGGCGTCGATCACCGCGCCGATCTGTACTCGCTCGGCTGCATGCTGTTCGAGCTGTGCACCGGGCGCCCGCCGTTCGTCGGCGAGGGCGTCGGCGACGTGCTCGCCGCGCACATCCACGTGCCGCCGCCGTCGGTGCAATCGATCGCGCCCGACGTGCCGCACGAGCTCGAGGTGCTGGTGCAGCGCCTGCTGGTGAAGGACCCCGCGCAGCGCATGCAGAGCTGCGAGGAGCTCATCCACGCCGTCGATCTCGCGAGCGGCGGCGCCGCGTATCGCACCGGGCCGCGCGCCGCCTCGCACGGGCCGCCGCTGCCGACCAGCCCGGCGATCCC
>JAIOII010001288.1 GCA_019912685.1 Kofleriaceae bacterium | reverse complement strand
ACGCCCGCCGCGAACAGCGGGCTCGTGCACGCCGAGCCGGCCGCGGCGGTGCCGCGCACGTTCAGCGTGTAGCTGCCGCTGTTCGACGAGTAGCCGTCGGCGACGATGGTGTAGACGCCGGGCGCCAGGTTGGTCAGCGTGACGAGCGACGTCAGGCTGCCGCCGCCGTCGTCGTTGCAGCCGAGCGTCGTGCCGCAGGTCGAGTCGCGGACGTGGAGCACGGTGTCGAACGCGCTGCCGATCGTGTCGACCTGCAGGCTCGTCACCGTGACCGGCAGGTTGAGCAGGTGCACGCGCTCGGGCGCCGTCGAGAACGTCGAGCACGAGGGCGTGAGGCTGTTGCTCGCGCCCGACGTGCTGCCCGTGGTCGTCGCCGTGGTCACCTGGAGGAGCGGGTCGGTCTCGCCCATGCACTCGAGCTCGGTCGAGCTCGAGGCCGCGGTGCAGCCGAGGTCCATCGGGTAATCGATGCGCATGTCGCCGTCGTCGTCCAGGCCGTTGGCGCAGACCGGGCAGCCGGCCCCGCTCGGGCAGTCGTCGGCCTCGGTCGTGTCCGCGATGTCGGTGCAGCCCGGGTCGCTCGGATAGCCGACGTGGCCGTCGCCGTCGGCGTCGGTCATGTCGTTGCACGCCGTCGCGACGCACGTGCCGCCCGCGCCGCAGGTGTAGCCGGCGGTGCAGATGAACGACGTCGACGACGGGTTGCACGTGTTGCCCGGCGCGAGCGTGCCGCTCACGTTCAGGTTGTACGACGTCGGGTTGGCCGTCGACTGGTCGTCGACGACGAGGAAGTACTCGCCGACCGCGACCGTGTTGATCGTGACCCGGGCGTCCATGTTGCCGAAGTTGTTCACCGCGCATGCGAGGTCGGTCGTGCCGTTGCACGTCGTGCCGCGCACCGCGAGCGCCGTGTTGATGTCCGAGCCGAGCGTGTCGACGGTGAGCGACACGAGCGGCTGGGTCACGAACAGGCGGTAGATCTGGTCGCGGCCGTCGGCGCCGCACGAGAGGTCGACGTCGTTCTGGCGGCCCATCGTGGTGTGGCCGGTCACGTTCGACGAGAACACGAGCACCGGATCCTGCGACGTGCAGGGCGCGAGCTCGCTGGTGACCGACGCCGCCGCGCACGCCGGATCCGCCGGGTAGTCGATGAACCCGTCGCTGTCGTCGTCGAGGTCGTTGGCGCACGCCGGGCAGTTCGGACCCGACGGGCAGTCATCGCTCTCGTCGCCGTCGCTCGTGCTCGAGCAGCCCGGGTCGCTCGGGTAGCCCGGGAAGCCGTCGCCGTCGGCGTCGGTCGTGTCGTTGCACGCGGCCGGGTTGCAGGTCTCGGCGCCCGCGGCGCCGGTGCACGCGTACCCGGTGTTACAGGTGAACACGCTCGCCGGGTTGCAGCGGCCGCCGTTGGGGTAGCTGCCGCGGACGCGGAGGTTGTACGTCGACGGGTTGGCGACGTTCTTGTCGTCGACGATGATGAAGTACTCGCCGACCTGCGGGTCGACGAGGAAGACCTCGGAGTCGCCGTTGCCGGCGGCGTTGTCGTCGCACTGGAGGTCGAGGCTGGTGCACGTCGGGTGGCGGATGCCGACCACCGTGTCGAGCGGCGAGCCGATCGTGTCGACGCGCAGCTCGTTGATGGGATGGTCGACCATGACGCGGAAGATCTCGTCGCGACCGTCGGTGCCGCAGACCAGGTCGAAGTCGTTGGCCAGGGTGGTCGTCGACTGGTTGGTCAGGGTCGCCGTCGTGAGGGTGCGCACCGGATCGGTCGTGTTGCACAGCTCGGTCGTGCCCGAGGCCGAGGCGCAGCTCGCGTCGGCCGGGTAGTCGGTCTGCCCGTCCAGGTCGTCGTCGACGTCGTTCGAGCACTGCGGGCAGTTCGGGCCCGGCGTCGGGAAGCAGTCGTCCGACTCGTCACCGTCGCTGATGCTCGTGCAGCCCGGGTCGCTGGGGTAGCCGGGCAGGCCGTCGCCGTCGGCGTCGATGGTGTCGTTGCACGCGGCGGGCTGGCACGTCGCCGACCCGGCCGCGCCGGTGCAGGCGTAGCCGGCGGAGCAGGTGAACATCGGCATCGTCGGATCGCAGGCCGCGCCGTTGGCGTACGTGCCCGCGACGCGGAGGTTGTAGGCGCCGTTGTTCGTCGAGTACCCGTCGACCACGACCGCGTAGCTGCCGACGGTCACGTTATTGAGCGCGACGCGCGACCGGCCGAACGGCGTGCCGCCGTCGTCGTTGCACGCCAGGTCGGTCGTGCCGCAGAGCGCGTCCCTGAGCATCAGCACCGTGTCGAAGGCGGAGTCGTTGGTGTCGATGGTGAGCGTCGCGAGCGGCGCGCGCACGTAGAGCATGTGGACGCGGTCGGGCGCGTTCGAGGTCGACGAGCACGACGGCATGAACTGGTTGCCGGCTCCCGCCGTGGTGCCGGAGGTGGTCGCGGCGGTGACGACGCCGAGCGGATCGGTCTCGGTCGGGCAGTCCGCCTCCGAGGTGCCCGACGCCGACGTGCAGCTCGTGTCCGCCGGGTAGTCGGTCTGGTTGTCGGTGTCGTTGTCCATGCCGTCGGCGCACGCCGGGCAGCCGGTGCCCGGGCAGGTGTCGTCCTCGGTCATGTCGTCGGGCGTGGTGCAGCCCGGGTCGTCCGGGAAGTCGGTCTTGCCGTCCATGTCGTCGTCGCGGTCGTCGCTGCAGACCGGCCGCTCGCACGTCATGCCCGTGCCGCCCGCGGCGACCCGACAGACCTGGCCGGGCGCGCACTCCTGCGGGCTCGTGCAGGTCTCGCCGAGCGCGGCGTAGAGGTTGGCGGTGAGCGTGTAGGCGCCGGCGGCGGACGGCGTCTTGGCGTCCACGATGAGGTAGTAGGAGCCGGCGGTGAGGTTGGCGGTGAGCGAGCTGCGCGTGTTCGCGCCGCCGACGTCGTCGGAGCACGCGAGCTGCGTGGTCGGCTCGGTGCACCCGCGGCGCACGTAGAGGACGGTGTCGAAGTTCGTGCCCGGGTAGTCGAGGGACGCGACCAGCGTCATCGGGCGATCGATGCGGATCGTGTAGACGACCTCGGCGCCGGTCCCGACCTCGGCGGTGCCGCCGCACGTCGTGGTGGTGTTGCTCGTGCCCGCCGAGATCGAGCCGGACACCGTCCCGCTCATCGGCAGCGCGCTCACGCTCGTCCCGGCGCCGCACGCGTTGGCGTCGAGGGCGAACTCGTCGCGACCCGAGGCCGACATGCAGCCGGTGTCGCCGCCCGCGTAGTCGATCTTGCCGTCGAAGTCGTCGTCGATCCCGTTGCCGCACTGCGGACAGTTGGGGCCGCTCGGGCAGTCGTCGGCCTCGCTCCCCGTCTGGTTCGGCGCGAGGCAGCCAGGGTCGTCCGGATAGTCGGTCTTGCCGTCGCCGTCGTTGTCGACGCCGTCCATGCAGGCGGCGCCGCTGCCGTCGTACTCGTCGCGATCGTCCTCGTCCTCGCAGCCGGGATCGGCGTCGTCGACGAGCCCGTCGGCGTCGTTGTCGATGCCGTCGCCGCACTGGGCGGGCGGATCGTCGCTCTCGCGCGTGCCGCCGGCCTGGCAGGCCGGATCGGCGGCGTCGACGAGGCCGTCGCCGTCGTTGTCGATGTCGTCGTCACATTGCGGGATGCCGCTGCCGCCGCCGGCGCAGGCCGAGACGAGGACGACGACACCGAGGGAAGCGAGGAGGGTGCGGAGGGAGGGCATCAGCGCTCCTTTCGAGCGAGGCGAGGCGAGGAAGAGTCAGCAGCGGAGACGAAGTCCGGCGTAGGTAGCGGAGGTAGCCTCATGTGGTCAAGCGTGCTTTCGCTGACCACGATGTCCTCCAGGGAGCCCAGCTCGACAGGTTGGTAAGGGAGATCGCCTCCAGCGGCGCAAGTCCCTGTTCTGTCAGGCTGCGGCGACGAGCAACTTCAGATACCGGCCCTCGGGGAAGCCCGGGATCGTCGGATGGTCGGCGGCCGCCCCGCGCGCCTCGACCACGCGCACGTCGCGGCCGGTCGACGCCGCGGCCAGGACGGCGCGCAGGTCGGCCTCGGTGACGTGCGAGCTGCAGGACGCGAGCACGAGGACGCCGCCGCGCGCCGTGGCGG
>JAIOII010001287.1 GCA_019912685.1 Kofleriaceae bacterium | reverse complement strand
TACCGGCACCGGCGGCCGCGCCCGAGCCGGAGTGCACGCCGAAGGTCGTGTTCGACCAGACGCCGGCCGAGACCGGCGCGAACCTGCGCGCGGATCCGGACGGCGAGGTGTTGCTCGAGATCCCCAACTGCACCGAGGTGTGCGTGTACGAGGTCCGCGACGGATGGGCGCGCGTGAGCGCGTCGCCGCGTGACGTCGGCTTCATCCACGAGTCGCGGCTCTTGCCGACCGATACGGCGCGCTGCAACCCGTGACGCGCGGTTCACGAGGCCGAGCGGATCGCTGGCTTCTCGATGGAGGTGATCGCGGTGTCCTCTCCGGCGGAGCGGAGGACCCGGGCCACGAGGGCCGGGCGGGCGGCGCGGGCCTCGGCGGTGGCGTCCCACTCGTCGATGAGGGCCTGGCCGATGTCGAGCGGGGCCCACGCCGGGATGATGTCCGGGAGCGGATCGGGGATCGTGAGCTCCTCGTCCGTGAAGTCCGTGTCTTCTTCGGCGGAAACGGGCTCGATCGCGTCGAGGTCGATCTGCTCCGGACCTTCGAACGGGATCGGCCAGGCGCGCTCGCGGCGGCGGCGGCGGCGGCGGCGGCGAGCGCGCGCTTCGGCTCGCTCCGCTGGCTCAGCGCGAACGGGGTGTGAGTGAACCGTCTCGGAGGTGCCCTCCACGTCCTTGGCCACTGCGCCCATGCGCCGCATTGGCTGCAATGAGGGGGCCACACGGAAGGCGGTGGAATGACGCACGGGCGTGACCAGGGTTCGTTGAACTTCGCTACGTGTCACTGCTCCACGAAGATCGCGAGGGAGCGCGCCGCGAGGTCGTAGCGGGTGCCGTTCATGCGGTACTCCGCGCCGGGTTGCGCGAAGTTGGATTCCGGCTCGAGCCAGGCCGCGGTGTCGGCGACGCGGTACCACGCGGCGCCCGTCGACGGTGACGGGAGCGTGAAGGCGATGGCAGAGGGCGAGCCGTTGTACGCGACGAGGATCGAGCGAGCTGGCTCGTCGGGCGTCGACGCACGTGGCAGGCGCCAGGCGAGGAAGTGGGCGCCGGGATCGTCGAAGTACTGCGGCGGCAAGGGACGGCCGTCGGTGCCTAGCCACGCAAGGCTTGCGGCGTCGTGCCAGGCGCGGCGGCGCAGCACGGGGTGCGCGGCGCGGAACGCGAGGAGGCGCGACGTGAAGGTGAGGAAGGCCTCCTCACGCATGGCCGCGCCCGGGTCGTGCCACGTCGCGATCGAGTCGAGGTTGTACGGGTTGTTGTTGCAGCGCTGGGTGCGCAGCACCTCGTCGCCGCCGACCAGCATCGGCACTCCCGTCGAGAGCACCGTGAGCGCGAGCGTGGTGCGCGCGGCCTGACGCTGGCGCGCACGGTCGCCGGCGTAGTCCCACGAGAAGTGCGCGTCCGTGCCGCCGTTCGACGGGCCGTACGGCCACGGCTGCCCGTTCGACTTGGTCTCGCACGCGACGAGATCGTTGAGGGTGAAGCCGTCGTGCGACACGACGTAGTTGATCGCGGCCGACGGACCACGGCCGCTCGCGCGGAAGATGCCGGGCGAGCCCGCGATGCGATCGGCCAGGCCGCCGAGCGTGACCTGCTCCACGCCGACGAGGTTCACGTCCTTGCGCACGAGATCGCGGAACTGGTCGTTCCACTCCGACCAGCCCGCCGGGAACGCGCCCACGCGATACGTGCCGCCGCCGATGCCCCACGGCTCGGCGATGAGATCGACGCCGGGACCGCCGTCCACCGGGCGCGCCGGCAGCTCGGTCGCCGCGCGCACGAGGATGTTGCCGGGCTCCTCGGGCGCCCAGCGGTAGCAGCCGCGCTCGCAGCCGTTGGCGAGGACGCTCGCCAGGTCGAAGCGGAAGCCGTCGACGCCGAGGTCGCGCGCCCAGTACGTGAGCGAGTCGATCACGAGGTCGCGCACCTCCTGGCGCATCACGTTGGTGTTGGCGCCGACGCCGGTGTTGTCGACGAAGCCCGTGCCCGCCGCGTTCAGCTCGTAGTAGGTCGCGTTGTCGATGCCGCGCAGCGAGAGCAGGTTCGCGCCGCCGCCCTCGGCGGTGTGGTTGTAGACGACGTCGATGTAGACCTTGAGGCCGGCGTCGTGGAACGCGCGCACCATCTCGCGCCACTCGCGCGTCGGGCCGCCGGGCGAGCGGTCGCACGCGTAGCGGCGATCGGGCGCGAAGAACGCGAGCGTCGAGTAACCCCAGTAGTTGTCGCCGGCGGAGCTCGTCGGGTCGACGTCGTTGGTGTCGTTCTGGGTCTCGTGGACGGGGAGGAACTCGACGGCGGTGACGCCGAGCGCGGCGAGGTCGGCGGCGCGCGCCGCGGCGCCCGCGTAGGTGCCGGCGCAGGAGAGCGTCGTGTCGGCGGCGGTGAGGCCGCGCAGGTGGACCTCGTAGACGACCTCGTCGGCGAGCGGGCGCTCGGGGCGCACGCCGAGGTCGGCGGCGGTGAAGGCGGACGTGAGCGCGCGCGGCAGCACGACGGCCTTGGGCGCGACGAGGGCGCTGTCGACGGCGCGGTTGGCGTCGTCGGTGCGGTAGGGCGCGGAGTCGAGGGTCGCGCCCGGCAGCGGCGACGACGGATCGTGGCTGACCTCGCGCGCGTACGGATCGAGGAGCAGCTTGTTCGGGTTCATGCGGTCGCCGTCGCCCGTGACGCGCGCGACGAAGCCGGCCTCCGAGCCGGGCGACCACGCCGGGTCGTAGGTCCAGCTCGGGCCCCAGACGCGGTAGCCGTAGAACACGGGGCCGTCGGGCCCGTCGGGCGCGACGCCGGCGGCGGCGAGGTCGGC
>JAIOII010001286.1 GCA_019912685.1 Kofleriaceae bacterium | reverse complement strand
ATCGTGAGCGACGGCCGGGCCGTGCCCGTCGGCCCGGCGGGCACCGAGATCGGCAACGTGTGGGCGGTCGGCGAGGACGCCGACGGGATGCTGTGGCTCGGCACGACGACGGGCGTGTGGCGCGGGCCGAGCACCGCCGAGGGGAAGACGGCGCGGGGCGGCGGATGGGTGCGCATGTCGGTGGCGAGCGGCCACCTCGACGACGACTGGGTGATGGCGATCGCGCCGCGCGGCCGCGCCGTCTGGGTCGGCACGTACAAGACCGGCGTCGTGCGCTTCGACCTCGACGATCTCGCGGCGGCGACGCGCCTCGGCGGCGGCTGGGTGAACCCGGGCGGCCTCACGTGGCTCGGCGACGGGCTCTTCGCGTCGACGCAGGAGGGCCTCCGCGCCGGCGACGGCGCGAGCGCGACGTGGCGCGCGACGCCCGGGCTGCCCGGCAAGGACGTGACCGCGATCGTTCAGGACGGCGACGCGGCGTGGGTGGCGACGCGCCGCGGCCTCGCGTACCTGACGCACTAGCGCGGGCGCGGGCGGGCGCGGGCGATCGCGGCGACGAGCAGGGCGAACTGGAAGACGAGGAGCGCGACCATGCCGAGCTCGCCGACGAGCAGGCCGCCGTGCTCGCGGCGATCGACGAGCGCGTGGCCGACGAAGACGTTGGCGACCGGGTGGTGATGGATGCCCGCCGGGCCGCCGGCCGCGGTGACGAGGTTGGGCACGAGCGCCCACACGCCGAGTGCGTACGCCGCGACCAGCATGCGGCCGACGGGGCGCGCGAGCGGCGCGCGCGCGAGCCAGGCCCGCGCCACCGGCACGACCGTCACCGCCGTGCCGATCGCCATGCCCGCCGCCATGTGGAGGTTGGCGTGCGCCACTACGCGTCACCTCGCTCGCGGCGGGCGAGCTCGTGCCAGGCCACGCCGAGCACCGACGCCGCGGCGACGACGAAGAGCACGGGGAACAGCATCGAGCTGTCGATCGCCTCGCGCCGATCGATCGCGCAGTGGAACCACCATACGTCGCAGTACGGCCGGTGGTGCAGCTCGACGTAGTAGACGAGGTCGCCCCAGAGCCGCGGCATGTCCGGCACGACCGCCCACGCGCCCGAGGCGAGGCACGCGACCGCGAGCGTCACGAGCGCGCGCGGCGTCGTCCGCCGGCCGCGCCTCCACCACACGGCGAAGAACACCGCCAGCGGCAGGGCCGACGCGAGCAGGACGTGGATCACGGCGCGCTACTTAGCACATGCCCAGCGCGGCTCAGCGGCGGCGGAGCTTCACGTGGACCTTCTGGCCGCTCTTGCCGGCGTAGACGCGGTGCGGGGTCGTCTTGCCGCCGCGCACGAGCTCGATCGACGTGGTCTCGAAGCCGGGGAGCGTGATCGTCACGGGCGTCTTGCCGAGGTTCTCGCCGCCGACCTTCACCACCGCGCCCGAGGGTCGCGACGTGACCCGCACCTTGAAGGGCGGGCGCTCGAGGCGCACGTCGAGGCTCGTCGCGCCGGCCGCGACCTCCTCGGTGAGGCTCGCGTACTTGTCGCGGCGGAACGTCACCTGGTACGCGGCGCACGAGCCCTCGTGCTCGAACGGCGTCGTGCCGATCACGCTGCCGTCGAGAACGACCTCGGCGGCGTCGGGGCTCGACGTGAACGCGACCTTGCAGCTCGCGGGCGGCG